>NZ_LGDB01000180.1:0-174386 GCF_001279655.1 Streptomyces sp. WM6372
ACCTCCCGGCCATCCTTCGGGGGCTTCCCGGCAGTCTTATGGCATTCCGGGGCGGGGCGGTCAGTCAAGGGTGGAGCGCAGCGACATCGCGAAGCGACGCGACCGCAGGGAGCGCCCTTGACGGACCGACCCGACACGGAAGGACAGTGGACTGACGGGACGCCCCCGGACACACCACCGACCCCGTATCAGGGGGTCCCGCCCCCAACAGCCCGGCCAGCTCACCCGACCCCGAACCAGGGGCCCCCGCCCCCAGTCCAAGCATTCCCGTCCCGTCGTACCCTGAGGTGATGAGAACTCCTCGGCAGGCAGCGCGGATTGTCATCCTCTCCCCCAGCGGATCGGTGTTCCTCTTCCGCGAGAACAACATCGAGGTCGGGATCCACTGGCTGCCGCCCGGCGGGGGGATCGATCCCGGGGAGACTCCTGAGGAGTGCGTGCGGCGGGAGTTGCGGGAAGAGACCGGGTGGACCGATCTCGAGCCGCAGCGGCTGCTGTGCACCTGGGAGCACGACTTCACCCATCAAGGCATCCCCGTACGGCAGCACGAGCACATCTACGTCACCACCGGCCCGCGCCGCGATCCCGTCCCCGAGTCGCCCGACGCGCACTGGCGGTGGTTGTCGCAGCAGGCCCTGGCCTCGCTCGGGGAGCCCCTGTGGCCGCCGCGGCTCGCCGAGCTGCTGGCCGACCCGCCCGCCGAGACCGTTCACCTCGGTCTGGTGGGCGACCAGGGCCGTCCGGTGACGTGAGTCATCGGGCGCCGGCGATCCATCGCCGGACGGCCGCGTTCGTGGTGCCGTCCAGGGCGGCGACGGCCTCGATGGCGTGCAGGTCCCCGGCGAGCGGCGGGATGCCGGCCGCGGTCAGCGCCGCGTGCAGGCCCAGGCGCCGCTGGTGCACTGCGCTGATTCGGCTGCGAGAGCTCTCCTCCGGGTCCGGGGCCGGGATCGGCGCGGAGTCCGGGGGGCGGGCGTCCCCCGTGTCCCCCTGGTCCTCGAAGTTCCGTACACCGGGGAAGCGGTAGGGGTCGAGCGCCTCCCGCGGTTTCGGCGCGCGCGAGGAATCTCGCCACTTCATGCAGGAACCTCCTGGAGTCTGCCTGGTGGTGGGGTGGTTGAGGTGGGTGGTGAGGGGGGACGGGTACTCACGTCCCCTGCTCCTGTAGGGCGTGGGCGCCCGCTGCGATCACCTCGGCGAGCTGGTTGGCGACGGCGACGCTGCATCCGCCGAGCCGGACGTACCCGCGGGCCCCCACGGGCCCGTCGTTCGCCAGGGAGGGGAGGACCATCCCCGCCAGCGCGAGGGCTGCCTGGAGATTGGTGGCGGCGTCCAGGCCTGCCTGGTAGGCGGCGTCCTGAAGCCGCTTGTACCGGAGCCGTTCAGCGTATGAGGGCTCGTACGCCATGGTTGCTGTCCTCTCTCAGTGGGTGGTGCGGGAGCGCTGGGGGGGTGCGGGGCAGGGCTCGGAGGCCGTCGCGACTGGATTGCGGACCGCCCGTGACTTATCGGATTCGGTTGTCGTTCCTGAGGTGAAAACGATCACTCCGGCGGGCTCTGGGAAGGACCACGTTCTCCATGCGGTCAGAGACTGTCGCGCCTTCGTCCCCCGCGCCGTACGTGGCGGCGCCGACTCCGTCCGGGTCGGCGCGGCCACGACCGACTCGGCGGACGGCGGCCCCGTTCCTCCCGGCGGCCCTGTCCTTCCCGGCGTCCCCGTCTCTCCCGGCGTCCCCGCGCTTCGCCGGGGCGTCGTCACGGCCTTCGCCGGGCGCAGGACTTCGCACGGGCGGCGGACCGGTGCCGGCCAGGGACATCCCGGACGTGGCCGTCATGCCCCGTAGTGGAGCCTGGGGGCAGCGGAGGGCCTGGGGGCGGCGGAGGGCCTGGGAGCGGCGGAGGGCCTGGGGTTGCGGTGCCGCGGCGTCGGCTGGCGGGGCGGTCGGGTGAGCGTGATCTGGCGGACGAGCTGCTGGAAGCAGGCGAGCGCGGCGATGGCGGGCAGGGTCGCAGCTGCCTGGGCGGGGAGCGTCCTCGGCGCCTGGGCCACGCACAGCAGCGTGGCCAGGGTCGAGAACAACAGGACGATGGACCAGGAGTGGACGGCGCGGCGCTGATGCAGGGCCGCCCTGAGGATGGACAGCGAGGCGACCATCCAGGGGCCGTAGATCAGCAGCGGCCACCAGCTGACCACGTCGTGGCCGGTGTGGGGTACGGCGCTGTGCCGTAGGGCGTCGCAGATGGCGAGCCCGCTGAAGATGCTCACGACGGCGGCGATGAGCGCGACCAGCACGGACGTGCACATGCTGCCCGTTCGCATCAGGGCCATCGCCGGTGCCTTCGCCCGGACGGGCCGGCGGTGGTGTCTGCCGGACGCTTCCGTCTCCGTCGGCCTGATGCCCGTCGACCCGATGCCCGTCGACCCGATGCCCGGCGGTCCGGCCATCAGCCCGGTGGTGCTCATCGTGTCGTTCGGCTCGTCGAAGACGACCCGTTCGAAGGGTTGTTCCACCTGGTCGCCGGCCAGGCTCCCCTGAAGGAGACAGGCGAGCTCCTCCGCCGGATCCCACGCGCCGTTCTCCTGGGCCGCTCCGAGCGGCGAATACCCGATGCCGATGTGCTGTTCGGGGTCCGGCCCCGGCCGGAACATGCGGACATCCGGCTGGATGGGGAAGCCGTTCCAGTCGTGATGACCGTATGGTTCATACACGGGAGTCCTGCCTCAGCCGGCCGTCGGTGCACGTCCCGGACGCGGCCACGCCGTGCGACCGTCGATTGAAGTCGTGGCGGATCGAGCTGATCGCTTCCAGGAAATCCTCGAAGATCGATGACGAGTAATTCAGCTCGATTTTCAGACCTTCATGATGCAGGGCCGCGTTTTCGCCCTGGGCTCGGTCCGATGAAGCCGGTGTGAATGTCCACTTACCCATCCGGGAAGCCCCTGGGCGTACGGGGAGATCCTCCTCCTCTGAGTGCCGATGAAAGATTGCACCGAGGTTTGCTGTTGTCATAGTCCAACCAACGCTTCCGGCGCCGGGCAGGGTGTGAGCCATGCGGGTGATGATGACGGCGAGCGCGCGTGCTGACCGTTTCCTTTCCTCGCTTCCGCAGTCGCGGCGAACCACCCGGAGCAGGATTCGCCGCAGCTCAGAGCGGTGATGGCGAGGGATGGGCCGGGGCGGATCGGGGTAGGACGAGGGGTCGGGTCGCGACGGCCGGCCTCCCTCTCGGGCGGTTTTCGGTATCGCCTGTGTGGGGGTCGTGCGACCGCCGTGCTGTCGAGCGGGCACGTTTTCGACCGGCCCGCCCCCGGAACCGGCCGCCTCGCGGAAATAGGAAATTAAGGCAACCCGACAGGGTGCTGCACATGGATTCAATGAGGGCGCGGGGCATAACTCTGCATATGCCGCTGCGTTATGTGGAGATGTTGCCGAGGGCTCGCGCACGGGCCCCGTTGCGCGAATCCGTCACCGGAAGGGACCCGCTGTGGCAGACATGTTGGTGAGGCTCGTGCTGATCTGTGCGGTACTAGGTGCGTTCTGGAGCGCGATGGCGTCGTCGGGGGTGGGCCGGATGCGGCACAAGGACGCCCTCGAACTGAGGCGCCAACAGCACTTCAGGCACGTCTTGGAGCGGAACGCGAATGCCCCCTGGCTCTTCCAGCACGAAGTCCCGGAGGGCGCCGCGCCGGTGCGAGAACCCGTCGGCAGCGCGACGTGTTCCGCCTGCGGAGCTCTGGCCGGGTGGGAGGGCGGGGCCGCTGGCTGAGCGTCGGCGCTGCCCACCGCTTACGAGGGTCGCGCGTAGATCCGGATGGTGTCGCGGATGAACCGGCGGCTCTGTTCGGGTGCGAGTGCTTGTGCTTGGAGGTGGTCGTACATGAAGTGGTAGGGCCGGCGGTCCGCGGGCTTCTCCAGGTAGAGGTCGCTGGTGAAACGCTCCAGGTACACGACTCCCGCGTCGTTGTCGGAGAACGTGAGGATGGAGAACTGCCCCGAGACACCGGGGTGGGCTCCCGCGGCGTGCGGGAGGATCTGCACGGTGATGTGCGGCTGGGCGCTGATGCGGTCCAGATGTTCGAGCTGTTCGCGCATGACGTCGGCGGTGCCGACGGTGCGATGTAACGCCGATTCGTCCAGGACGACCCATAAGCGAAAGGGACGGGCGGGGTGGTGGGCGCGGTGCTGGCGCCGTAGCCGCACCTCGAGACGGGTGGCAGCCTGTTCGGCCGTGATGTGAGGGTTCGTTTCCACGATGACCGCCTCGGCGTAGGCGGGAGTCTGCAGCAGACCCGGCATCACCAGTGGCTCGTACGAGTGAATGGAGACGGCCTCCGTCTCCATCCCGACGAACACGCCGTAGGGCACGTCGCCGTAGGCGACCCACCAGCCCTGCCGGCCCGACTCCTTCGCCATCCGCATCAGCGAGGCGACGAACGACTGGTCGGTGACGTCGTAGAGTTCGCACAGATCACGCACGTCACGGGGATTGATGGCACGACGGCCCGTCTCCAGAAGGCTGATCTTGGACTGGGACACCAGTAGCAGACTCGCCACTTGCTGGGCCGTCATACCCGAGGCCCGGCGCAGCCGCCGAAGTTCCGCGCCCAGGCGGAGCCTCCTGACGGTGGGGCTTCCGTTCGCCGCCATGGGCGGTTTTCCCTCCAACTACACGAACTCACACAGAGATGCAGGGCCCACGACAAGCGGCAAAAGCATTCTGCTCACCCGGACCGACGAGGAGCACAACCGGATGGTGAAGACCACCTATCCGGCCCAACGGGCAGCGCCCGGACTGGCTCCCCCGGCGGCGGAACGCCCCGCGCCCGGCGCCGCCGGGCGTCCGGCGCCGTCCGCCCACAGCCTCTGCGACGCCCGTCGTGACCGAAGGACGGCCGCGTTCCCGCCGCCTTGCGGGCGTCATGCCAGGTGACACCGATCCAGTCCTTCGAGCGGTCGAGTGGCCGATTGTTTACGGCCACGCGCCATCGTACCGAACCTGGACAGGCGTCACCGACGGTCCGTCAGTTCCTCGGGGGAGTCCCGGTGGTGGCGCCGATGGCGCGGATCTCGCACCCTCCCCGAGGGCGTCGCTCCCCGTTCGCCGGGTGGCTGGTCCCGGCCGGTATCCGGACGCGGCCGGGCGGTCGGGCGGACAGGCGTCCGGGAGGACAGGCGTCCGGGCGGTCGGCGCGGCCGGCTCAGTGGGTCGCCGCTGTCGCCTTCGCGTACAGCGTCGCCGCGTACTCGCCCAGGATCGTGCTCGTCGAGACGTCGTCCGTGTCGCCGCCCGTCAGGACCCCGATGATCTTTCCGTCCTTCGCGAGCCAGGCGCTGCCGCTCGTGCCGCCCGGAAAGTCCGCGCAGTCGAAGCGCTGTTCCGCCGGGGTCTCGCGGATCGCCGACGCCGTGCACGTACGCGGGACCTTGCGGTCCGCCGGGTAGCCGGTGACGGTGATCTCCTCGCCCGAGCGGCCCGTGGTGTCCAGGGTCGCGGCGCCGGTGACGTCCTCGATGTTGCGGCCCGAGGCGTCCGGGGCGAGGCGGGCGAAAGCGAGGTCGTAGTCGTCGTCCGAGCCATCGGACCAGCGGGGGTCCTCGAAGACTTCCTCGATGGTCCAGGCTCCGTACGGGGCCCCGCCGTTCGCGTACGCGGGTGCGAAGACCGCTCCCCCGCCGTCGGGCTTTCCGGCGAGCAGGCAGTGCCCGGCGGTGACGATCATGTTCTTGCCCGGGCTGTGCACGACGGTGGCGGTGCAGAAGTGGTCACCCTGCACGCCGCCTTCGAACAGGGCTCCGGTGAAGGCTGCGGGGCTGCCCGGCCGGGGCGTTCCCGAGGTGTTCAGCTGCGGCTGCTTCGCCGCTTGCGATCGCGAAGGTGCGCTCGGCGAGGGCTTCGCCGGGGCCGCCGCCTTGACGTGCGCCTCCGGCCGGCCCTCCGCGGCCGGCACCACCTTCGTCATGACAGCGGACGCGCCCAGCGCCGCCACCGCGCACAACACCCCGGTCACCACGGTCCGCTTGTCCACCGCCACCGCCCCTCCCACTTTGCTCCGGCGAAGCATGCCTTGATGTTCGCCTTCGCCGCAAGGGGACCCCCGGCCACTCCCTAGGCTCCCGCCCACAGGCCTTCCGGCGTCAGGCCCAGCAAGTCGATCGCGTTGCCGCGGACGATGCGGTCCACCACGGCGGGGTCCAGGTGGGACATCTGGGCTTCTCCCACCTCCCGGGACTTCGGCCACGTCGAGTCCGAGTGCGGGTAGTCGGTCTCGTAGAGGACATTCGCGACGCCGATCGAGTCCAGGTTCTTCAGGCCGAAGGGGTCGTCGAAGAAGCACCCGAAGACGTGCTCCGCGAAGAGCTCCGACGGCGGGCGGTGCACCTTGTCCGCGACCCCGCCCCAGGCGCGGTTCTCCTCCCACACCACGTTCGCGCGCTCCAGGATGTACGGGATCCAGCCGATCTGGCCCTCCGCGTACATGATCTTGAGGTTCGGGAAGCGCTCGAACTTGCCGCTCATCAGCCAGTCGACCATCGAGAAGCAGCAGTTGGCGAAGGTGATGGTGGAGCCGACCGCGGGCGGCGCGTCCGCCGAGGTGGACGGCATGCGCGAGGAGGAGCCGATGTGCATCGCGATGACCGTGCCGGTCTCGTCGCACGCCTGGAGGAAGGGGTCCCACTCGTCCGTGTGGACGGACGGGAGGCCCAGGTGCGGCGGTATCTCCGAGAAGGCGACCGCGCGCACGCCGCGCGCCGCGTTGCGGCGGACCTCGGCGGCGGCGAGCCGGGCGTCCCAGAGGGGGATCAGGGTGAGCGGGATCAGGCGGCCGCGGGCGTCCGGACCGCACCACTCCTCCACCATCCAGTCGTTGTACGCCCGCACCCCGAGCAGCCCCAGCTCGCGGTCCTTGGCCTCGGTGAAGGTCTGGCCGCAGAAGCGGGGGAAGGTCGGGAAGCAGAGGGCCGACTGGACGTGGTTGACGTCCATGTCCGCGAGGCGTTCGGGAACCGAGAAGGAGCCCGGGCGCATCTGCTCGTACGTGATGACTTCGAGCTTGATCTCGTCGCGGTCGTAGCCGACGGCGGTGTCGAGGCGGGTGAGGGGTCGGTGCAGGTCCTCGTACACCCACCAGTCGCCGATCGGACCGTCGTCACCCTTGGCACCCATGACGGGCGCGAACTTCCCGCCGAGGAAGGTCATTTCCTTCAGGGGCGCTCGGACGATCCGGGGGCCGGTGTCCTGGTATTTGGACGGGAGCCGGTCCCGCCAGACGTGGGGAGGCTCAACCGTGTGGTCGTCCACCGAGATGATCTTCGGGAAGGTCTCCATGTGGACTACGGTAGCGCCGATCTGACGAACCGTCAGCTAGTTGGGGAGTGATCGGTTCGACACGGGCTGACGGGTAAGCGCAAGACAGGGCAGACTGGCCCTTACACCGACGGAAGGCAGGGGGGACGACAGATGGACGGCATACCGGCCATCCCGCACCAGCGGAACCACCCCGAGGCAGCCCGGCGCCATTCCGCTGCCGCGCCGGACGCCACGACCGGGACGCGGCCTGACTTCACGACCGCTCGCGCCGCCGAGGCCCCGACCGGCACGCACGCCCCGGACGCCCCGACCGGCACGCACGCCACCGGCTCCCCGGCCGGCACACCCGCCGCCGGCTCCCGGGCCGGCACACCCCCCGCAGCCGGTCCGCCCACCCCGGCCGGCCCACCCGCCGCGCACACCGCACCCGCAGCCGAAGCCGCAGCCGCCCCCCACCCCACCGCCGCACCCGACCCCTGCCGCTTCGCCGTCCTCGGCCCCATCCGCGCCTGGCGCGGCGGCGAGGCCCTGCCCTCCGGCACCCCCCAGCAGCGCGCCCTGCTCGCCGCGCTCCTGCTGCGCGGCGGCCGCACCGCCACCGCGCCCGAGCTGATCGACGCCATCTGGGGCGAGGACCCCCCGCAGCAGGCCCTCGCCACGATCCGTACGTACGCCTCCCGCCTGCGCAAGGTCCTCGAGCCCGGCATGCTCGTCACCGAGTCCGGCGGCTACGCCATCCACACCCCCACCGACGCCCTCGACCTCGGTGTCGCCCGCAGCCTCGCCGCCGACGCCGACCAGGCGCGCGGCGCCGGCGACCGCGGCCTCGCCCGTACGCTGCTCGGCCGCGCCCTCGACCTGTGGGACGGCGAACCGCTCGCCGGGGTCCCCGGCCCGCACGCCGAGACCGAGCGGACGCGGCTCGCCGAATGGCGCCTCCAGCTGCTGGAAACCCGCCTCGACCTCGACCTGGAGGTCGGCCACCACGCCGAGGCCGTCTCCGAGCTCACCGCCCTCACCGCCGCCCACCCGCTGCGCGAACGGCTGCGCGAGCTCCTCATGCTCGCCCTGTACCGCAGCGGCCGCCAGGCCGAGGCCCTCGCCGTGTACGCCGACACCCGCCGGCTCCTCGCCGACGAACTCGGCGTCGACCCCCGCCCCGAACTCTCCGCGCTCCAGCAGCGCATCCTGCGCGCGGACGCCGAACTCGCGTGCGCCGAGGACCCGGCCCCGGCCGCCGCACCCGCACTCGTGAGGCCCGCCCAATTGCCCGCCACCGTCGCCGACTTCACCGGCCGCGCCACCTTCGTCAGCGAACTCGGCGAGATCCTGTCCGGCGCCGGCGGCCAGGTCATGGCCGTCTCCGCGCTCGCGGGCATCGGCGGTGTCGGCAAGACCACCCTCGCCGTACACGTCGCGCACGCCGCCCGCCCGCACTTCCCCGACGGCCAGCTCTACGCCGACCTCCAGGGCACCGAGCCGCGGCCGGCCGAGCCCGTCGCCGTCCTCGGCTCCTTCCTGCGGGCGCTGGGCACCCCCGACACGGCCATCCCGGACAGCGCCGCCGAACGGGCCGCCCTGTACCGGTCCACGCTCGACGGCCGCCGCGTCCTGGTCCTGCTGGACAACGCCCGCGACGCCGCGCAGGTCCGC
Source organism: Streptomyces sp. WM6372 (assembly GCF_001279655.1). Lineage (NCBI taxonomy): Bacteria > Bacillati > Actinomycetota > Actinomycetes > Kitasatosporales > Streptomycetaceae > Streptomyces > Streptomyces sp. WM6372. The sequence goes on from NZ_LGDB01000180.1 coordinate 8,965, forward strand.
CCGCTGCTGCCGGGCACCGCCGGCTGCGCCGCGCTCGTCACCAGCCGGGTCCGCATGGCGGGCCTCGCCGGCGCCCATCTCGTCGACCTCGACGTGATGAGCCCCGAGGAGGCCCTCCAGCTGTTCACCCGGATCGTCGGGGCGGAGCGCGTCGGCGCCGAACGCCAGGCCGCCCTCGACGTGGTCGGCGCCTGCGGGTTCCTGCCGCTCGCCATCCGCATCGCCGCCTCCCGGCTGGCCGCCCGCCGCACCTGGACCGTGTCCGTCCTCGCCGCGAAGCTGGCCGACGAGCGCCGCCGCCTCGACGAGCTCCAGGCCGGCGACCTCGCCGTCAAGGCCACCTTCGAGCTCGGGTACGGGCAGCTGGAGCCCGAACAGCAGCGCGCGTTCCGCCTCCTCGGCCTCGCCGACGGGCCCGACATCTCGCTGGCCGCGGCGGCCGCCGTACTGGACCTGCCCGAGTACGACACCGAGGACCTCCTCGAAGCCTTAGTGGACTGCTCGCTCCTCGAATCGGCCGCGCCCGGCCGCTACCGCTTCCACGACCTCGTACGCCTCTACGCGCGCGCCTGCGCCGAACGCGACGAGCAGCCGCCGAGCAGCCGCGACGCCGCCCTGGACCGGCTGCTGGACTTCTACCTCGCCACCGCCTCCGCGGTGTACGCGGTGGAGCGCCCCGGCGACCGGCTCCCCGCCCACCTGTCCGCCACCCACTACCCCGGGCTGCGCTTCGCCGAGCCCCGCGCCGCCCTCGACTGGCTGTACGCCGAGGCGGACCCGCTGCTGGCGTGCGTCCGGCAGGCCTCCGTACGCTCGACCGGGCGGGCGGACGTGCTGCGCCGGGCCGTCGACCTGCTGTGGGCGGCGAAGGACCTCGCCGAGTCGGGCGCCAACTCCAAGCAGTACGAGTCCGCCGCCGTGGCCCTGCGCGACGCCGCGCACGCCGCGAAGGACCCGCACGCGGAGGGCCGGGCCCGGACCACCCTCACCAACGTCCACCTGGTCGCGGGCCGCTTCGGCGAGGCCGACGAGGAGGCCCGCCGGGCCATGGCCCTCGCCCGCGAGGCCGGCGACCCGCTGCCCAGCTGCTGGGCGCCCAACGACCGTGGGATCATCGCCCTCTACCAGGCCCGGTGGGCCGACGGTGAGCGGTACCTGCTGGAGGCCATCGAGAACTTCCGCGCCGACGGCAACCACATCGGCGAGGCCAGCGCGCTGTGCAACCTCTCCCGGATCCACGTCGGACTGGGCCGGCTGACCAGTGCCATCGACCTCGCCGAGCAGGGCATCGCCATATACGACCGGATGGGCCTGACGCTGCGCCTGGCCAACGGCCGCTACGCGCTGGGCATCGCCCTCACCGAGGCCGGGCGGCTCGGCGAGGCGCAGGAGCAGCTCACCGAGGCGCTCTCGCTGTTCCACGACAACCGGCAGCCGCTGTGGGAGGGCGTGACACACTTCCGGCTCGCCGTGGCCCATCTGGCCGCGCACCGGCCCACGCTGGCCGCCGCGCACGCGGAGCAGGCCATCGCGCTGCGCGGCATCGGCGGGGAGTGGCGGCGGGCGACCGTGCTGACAGTGCTGGGCAAGGCGCTGCGCAGGCTGGGGCAGCGGGACCGGGCGCGGGTGTGCTGGCGGGACGCGGAGGTCGTGTTCAAGCAACTGAAGTCGGCGGAACTGTCCGAAGTACAAGCCCTGTTGGCCGCGGAGATAGCGGCCTGAGCTGCGCCGATCGCCGGGCGCTCGCCCGCTGGTCGGCGGATGAACGAGGCATTCATCGTTCGTTTATCGCCGCCCGCCACGATAGGTACATCGACTCACCGCGTCGGGGGGCGCGAGAGTCGGCTGGAGGACCACCCGTTCGGCGGTCCGCGGGGGAATCGCCGAACGGGCCCGACCCATCCATCAGGAGAACCGATGACGACGAACGAGAACATCCTGCCGAACGACGGCGACATGAGGCCGATGGACAATCACGCGTCCGGCATCGAGATCAAGCCGCTCGACGACAGCCTTGCACCGGGCGTCGACATCACGCCGATGGACAACCACGCCTCCGGCATCGAGATCAAACCGCAGGAGAAGAAGCCGGCTTCGGGCGAGGACATCGTGGCGATGGACAACCACGCGTCCGGTCCGCGTCCGTAAGACGTCCCACGGGGGATAACGGGGGACGGGGGCCGGTTCCACGGGGGATACGGGGGACCGGTACCAACGGGGGGCCACGGGGGGATTCGGGGGAACCCGCCGTGGCGACGGGGGAGCACGGCCCGGCGGGGTCACGGGGGACCCGCGGGGAGCACGACCAACGGGGGAGCAAGGCCCGGCGGAGTCACGGGGGACCCGCCGGGAGCACGACCGACGGGGGAGCACAACAAGGACGGTGGCCGCGGTGGCCCGGAGGGGGAGCCACCGCGGCCACCGTCGCATGCGCGTGTCCATGCCCGCGTCCGTGTCGGTGTCCATGCGCGTGCCCGCGCGCGCCGGGCGGGACCCGCTGCCGGGCCTCCCTCACTAGGCTGGGCCCGTGTTCACCTCACAGGGACCCACCGTCCGCGAGCTCGCCGTCCAGGCCCTCTCGTCCGTCGAGCGCGGGTACGACCTGCTCTCGCCCAAGTTCGACCAGACCCCGTTCCGCACCCCCGACCGGATGCTCGACGCCGTCGAGGAGGCGCTCGCGCAGCGGGAGGGCTCCTTCGGGGCCGGGCTCGACGTGTGCTGCGGGACCGGCGCCGGGCTCGGGATGCTGCGGCGGCTGTGCCGGGGCCGGGTGACCGGGGTGGACCTGAGCGCGGGCATGCTGGCCGAGGCCGCGCGGGCCCATCCCGACGAGCGCGTCGACCTCGTACGGGCCGACGCGCTGGCGCTGCCGCCCGAGCTGGCGGACTCGTACGACCTGGCCGTCAGCTTCGGGGCCTTCGGGCACTTCCTGCCGGCCGAGCGGCCCGCCCTCTTCGCCGGCGTCCACACCGCGCTGCGCCCGGGCGGCCTCTTCGCGTTCCCGATCGGGGCGCCGATCCCGCCGGCCTCCCCCGTGTGGTGGGCGGTGGCGGGCTTCGACGCCGCGATGCGGGTGCGCAACGCCGTGTGGCGGCCGCCGTTCGTCATGTACTACCGGACCTTCCCGCTGGGCGGCGTCCGCGCCGACCTGCGCGCGGCCGGCTTCACGGTGGAGACCGCCCCCCTGGAGCCCTTCGGCCGCCGCCCCGACGGAACCCCCCGCTGGCGCCTCCTCCTGGCCCGCAAGCCCGCCTGACGCGCGTCGGCCCGGCCCCCGCTGCGGGGGCCGGGCCGACGGGTACCGCGAGGTCAGCGCAGGGTGAAGGGCGCCACGTGGGTCGTGGTGTCCGCTCCGCTGATGGTGAATTCGAGGTTGTAGTCGCCGTTGGGAAGGCCCCTCGTGCTGACCGGGAGGCTGTAGCCGGAGGCCAGCGCGCTGTAGATCATCCGGGCGCCGACGGTCCTCGTGACGGGGCCGGTGATCCGGGTGGCCGTCACGGTGATGCCGGAGCTGGAGAGGTTGTTGCCGTTCGCGTCGCAGATCCGCAGGGAGATCACGACCTGGCCGAGCAGGCGGACCGGCCGGGCCGGGTCGTAGAGCAGGCAGATCCGGTACGCGACGGTGTAGTTGACGCTCTTCGTGGCCGGGTTCGTGGCGACGTCCTTGGCGTTCACCGTGAACGTGTGCGAGCCCAGGGTGGAGGTGTCGATCGGGCTGCCGTTGGGGACCGTGCCGACGCAGCTCGCCACGCCGGAGGTGGCGTCCGTGCACGAGTAGGACGCGGTGACGGACTGCCGGTACAGGTAGGTGCCGGCCGCCGGACGGACGATGGTGATCGTCGGCGCCACCGTGTCGAGCCGCACCGTGATCGTCTGCGGCGCGGAGGTGTTGCCCGCGTTGTCGGTGGCGGTGTACGTCACGGTGGTCACGCCGTTCACCGTGATCGGGACGGCCGCGTTCGCTGCGGACACGACGGTGGATGCGATGGGCTGGGCGCCGCTCGCACTGTAGGTGATCTTCTGGATGCCGGAGCCGCAGGACCCGTCAGCGGCGGTGATGTTGACGGTGGCCGGGCTGGTGGTGTTCCATCCGGCCCCGTTCGGTGCCGGTGAGGTGCTCGCGGAGGCGGTCGGCGCGGAGGTGTCCGCGTCGTAGGTGAAGCGGTCGGCGGCGGTGACCGGGCTGGTGCCGTTGGGCGTGGTCACGGTGACGTCCACCGTGCCCCGTGCCTGCGGGGGCACCTGCGCGGTCAGCTCCTCCGGCCCGGTGACGTTCACGTTCGTGGCCGCCACGGAGCCGAACGCGACGGTGGTGCCGCTCGTCGGGAACTCCGTGCCGCGCACGGTCACGGTGTTCACGCACTGCGCCAGTTCCGGCGCGTGGTTGGGGGTGACGCTCGTGACGGTCGGCGGGGACAGCGTGACGCGGTCCATCGCTGTGCCCCAGTCACCGCCGAAGATCCCGGTGTTGCCGGTGGCTCCGATCTGCTGGACCGTCCAGACGTCCTTGGGGTTGCTCGGGTCGCGCGCCGTGCCCGAGTAGTCGCCCCAGCGGGGATCGCCATTGCAGGCGCACGTGTAGGCCTGCGTGCCCGCGGCGTAGAAGTCGCCGAAGGTGGTGGCCGGGAAGTTGCCGCCCGGCACTCCGATCGCGACCCCGCCCGCGAAGAGGGTGGACGAGGAGGCGGTGAATCCTGCGAACAGGTCGTCTTCGTCGTTCAGGGTCAGCGAGCCGTAGTAGATGTCCCCGCCCACGAGGCCGAGGTCGAGGTTGGTCGACAGGCTCTGGGTCCCGCCGGTCGCGATCTGGACGAAGCGCTGGCAGGCGTGGACCGCGGTGTCTCCGACGGGGGTGCAGCTGACGTTGAAGACGCCCCACAGGCGGTTGTTCTGCCAGGCGACCGACAACATCCGGTCGTCGTTCGTCTCGATCGTGGCATCCCCCCCGGGGGGCTGGGCCGCCGCCGGCGGCGGGTCCGCGGTTCCGATGGCGATGGTGTTCACGGTGCGGTTGACCGCACTGACGCCGGGCACGCCGGTGATCGTGGTCACCATCACGTTGGTGCCCTCGTGCTTCATCGAGAGCTGGTCGTTGATCGCCGACAGCGAAGTGGCCGGTACGGCGTCGTCGAGGGTGGTGTCCTGCGCGAACGTCGTGAAGCTGATCGTGCCACCGGCCAACAGGTCCGCCTTGTTGACGACGACGTTCACCGCGCCCAGGAACGGCAGCGGCTCGGGCTGGTTGCGGTCGAAGTTGTTCCAGCCCAGCGTGACCTTGTCGTTGGTGTAGCCGAGCAGCGGACGGTCCTGCAGCACGTTGGAGGTGTTGCTGCCGATGTTGTAGACGGTCCAGTGCCCTCGGGGGTCGGAGGTGTCGCTGACCGCGACGTCGTTCTCGTCTCCGCCGGCCAGGAGCCCCTCGTACGAGGCGAAGAACCGGCCCGATCCGGCGTCGTAGTGCACCCGCGGGTCACCGCCCGTGTCCGCCGCGAACCCGAAGAAGGTGCCCAGGTCGAACGGGGATCCCACCGCGTTGCCGGCCTTGTCGTAGATCTGGCCGGCGCGGTTGACGAACTCGACGATGTACGTCGGTCCGACCGCGAGGTTGGTATCGGAGGGTGCGGTTTGGGAGGCGGCGTCGTTGTCGCCGTTCCCGAGCGTGGGGAAGGTCTTCAGCCGCTCCACCACGGCGGAGGAAGGCGCCGCCTTCGGTGACGTCGCGCCCTTCGGAGTCAGCAGCGCGGTGGTGACCGGCAGACTCGGCTGGCGCATCGGTCCCACGGGCGCCCGCCGCTCGGGAGGCGCGAGGCGGGGCCGCACCTGGGGCTGGGCGGTGCGCTGGGGACGGGGCAGCGCACTCACGTCCACGCGCTGCTTCACTTCGGCCCGCGACAGCGTCCCCTCGCCCCCCGAAGGCGAGGGGACGCCGGCCGAGGCCGGTGCGCTGGGACGCGGTTCGGCGGGCACCGCGGCTGCGGCCGGCGCAGCGGCGGTGAGGGTCACGGTGAGTGCGAGCAGGAGCGCACGCGACCAGCCGCGCGCGGTAGGCGTCCTGCGCTGCGTCAGGCGCCGGTTCATTCGGAGGATCCGTCTCGTCGACACGGGTTCCCCCCTTCAGCCTCTGTCGGGGGTACGGTTCCGCCGGCGGATCGGCAGCGGGCGGTCGTGGTCCTGCGGTAGCCGATGATCACGACCGGCTACCTATCGGATGGACCCGCCATGGGACTCCGGCCTGCGGCAGGAATTGCCGATATTTCGCCCGTACGGCCTACTTCGTGGCGCGCAGCTCCCGCTTGAGGACCTTTCCGCTCGCGTTGCGGGGCAGTTCGGTGACGAATTCGACCTCGCGCGGGACCTTGTAGTTGGCCATCTCCCGGCGGGACCAGGCGATCAGGTCGTCGGCGGTGAGGGTGGCGCCCGGGCGGCGCACCGCGTACGCCTTGCCGACCTCTCCGAGGCGCGGGTCGGGGACGCCGACGACGGCGATGTCGGCGATGTCCGGGTGCAGGCCGAGGAGTTGCTCTATCTCGGCGGGGTAGGCGTTGAACCCGCCGACGATGAACATGTCCTTGATCCGGTCGGTGATGCGCAGGTTGCCGTCGGCGTCGAGGACGCCGACGTCGCCGGTGCGCAGCCAGCCGTCGGGGGTGACGGCGGCGGCGGTCTCGGCCGGGTCCTCGAAGTAGCCCTGCATGACGTGGTGGCCGCGGACCCACACCTCCCCGGCGGTGCCGGCGGGCGCGGCCTGGCCGTGCTGGTCGGCGACCTTCACCTCGGTGTCGGGGATGGCCCGTCCCGAGGTCGAGGCGATGACCTCGGCCGGGTCGCCGCGGCGGCACATCGTGACGATGCCGCTGGCCTCGGAGAGCCCGTACGCGGTGAGCACGGTGGAGATGTGCAGCTCGCCGCGGAGCCGCTCCACGAGCTGGAGCGGGACGACGGCGGCTCCGGTGACCACCAGGCGCAGCGCCGACAGGTCGTGGTGGTCGCGCTGCGGGTGGTCGAGGAGGGACTGGTGGAGGGTGGGCGGGCCGGGGAGTACGGAGATCCGCTCGGCGGCGATGTTGGCGAGGACTGTGTCCACGTTGAAGACGGGCTGCGGGACCATCGTGGCCCCGCGCATCAGGCAGGCGATGATGCCGGCCTTGTAGCCGAAGGTGTGGAAGAAGGGGTTCACGATCAGGTAGCGGTCGCCCTCGCGCAGGCCGGCGAGCTCGCTCCACACGTCGTAGCAGCGCAGCGACTGGGCGTGGGTGATGACGGCACCCTTGGGGCTGCCCGTGGTGCCCGAGGTGAAGATGATGTCGGAGGGGGCGTCGGGGCGGATCGACCGGGCGCGTTCGCGCACGGTCTCGGGGCCGACCCCGTCCCCGCCGGCCAGGAACTCCTTCCAGGTGCGGAAGTCGTCCGGGGCGTCCTCGGCGAGCACGACGACCTGTTCGAGGTGGGGCAGCCCGGGCAGCGGCCCGTGGCCCTCCCCTTCGGCGGCGGCGCGGCGCAGGGAGGCGACGTACGAGGTGCCGAGGAAGGTGCCGGTGACGAACAGGAGCCTGGCCCGGCTGCGCCGCAGGACGTACGCGGCTTCGGAGCCTTTGAAACGGGTGTTGAGGGGGACGAGGACGGCGCCCGCGGAGACCGCGCCGAGCGCGGAGACGATCCACTCCAGGGTGTTGGGGGCCCAGACGGCGACGCGGTCCCCCGGCTCGATCCCGGCGCCGATCGCGGCGGCCGCGGCCCGCTCCACGCGCTCGCCGAGCTGCGCGTAGCTGATGCGCACGCGCCCGTCGACGACGGCCTCGCGGTCGGCGTACCGTGCGGCCGCAGCGCGCACCAGTCCCGCGATGCTGCCCCAGCGCAGATCCCCCCGCGCGTCTTCGGTCATCGCACACCCCTCCCGGTAGCTGACTATCCGTCAGATTAGCTGTAGCCTTCGCGGCTGTCAGTACTGGTGCGGCTCCGGAGGTGGCGATGGCGGCAACACTCAAGGACGCTACGGCGATAGTCGGGATCGGCCAGACCGCCTTTGCCAAACGACTTCCCGAGTCCGAGAAGGAATTGGCCTGCCGCGCCATCCTCGCGGCCCTCGCGGACGCCGGTATAGCGCCCTCCGAGGTCGACGCCTTCTCCTCGTACACGATGGAGGAGACCGACGAGGTCGAGGTCGCCAAGGCCATCGGCGCCGGCGACGTCACCTTCTTCTCCAAGATCGGCTACGGCGGCGGCGGTTCCTGCGCCACCGTCGGCCACCTCGCGGCCGCCGTCGCCACCGGGCAGGCGGGCGTGGGCATCGCCTGGCGCTCGCGCAAACGCGGCTCCGGCCCGCGCCCCTGGAAGAACACCGCCGTCCAGCTGCCCACCCCCGGCCAGTGGACCCGCCCCTTCGGGCTGCTGCGCCCCGCCGACGAGATCGGCATGCTGGCCCGGCGCTACATGCACGAGTACGGCGCCACCCGCGACCATCTCTTCAACGTCGCGATGGCCTGCCGCAACCGGGCCAACGAGAACCCGGCCGCGATGATGTACGAGCGCCCGCTGACCCGCGAGATGTACATGACCTCCCGCATGATCAGCGATCCGCTCTGCCTCTTCGACAACTGCCTGGAGACGGACGGGGCGCTGGCCTGCGTGATCGTCTCCGCCGAGCGGGCCCGCGACTGCCGCCGCAAGCCCGTGTACGTCCACTCCGTCGCGCAGGGCCTGCCGGCCCAGCACCACGGCATGGTCAACTACTGGAACGACGACCCGCTGTCCGGGCCCGCCTGGACCGCCGCCCGGCACCTGTGGAAGCACGCCGACTTCGGGCCGCAGGACGTGGACGTGGCCCAGATCTACGACGCCTTCACCCCGCTCATCCCGCTGTCACTGGAGGGCTACGGCTTCTGCGGGCGGGGCGAGGGCGCCGCGTTCACCGAGGGCGGGGCCCTGGAGATGGGCGGGCGGCTCCCGATCAACACGGGCGGCGGCGGGCTCAGCGAGGCCTACGTACACGGGTTCAACCTGATCAACGAGGGCGTCAAGCAGCTCCGGGGGATCTCCACCGCCCAGGTGCCGGACGCCGCGACCTGCCTGGTGACGGCGGGCGAGGGTGTCCCGACGTCCGCGATCCTGCTGCGAGCCTGAGGAGCCGATGATGACCGCCGACACCGCCAACACCGCCGGCGCCGCTGACACCGCCGGCGCCCTGAGCGCCGCGGCCCGCGCCGAAGAGCTGCTCCTGCCCGTCCCCGACGAGGACGGCGCCCCCTTCTGGGAGTACGCCGCCCGGGGCGAACTCCGCGTCCAGGCCTGCACCGCCTGCGGCCGGCTCCGCTTCCCGCCCCGCCCGTGCTGCCCGCACTGCCAGTCGTTCGACTCCGAGTGGCGGCCGATGAGCGGCCGGGGCCGGATCTGGTCGTACGTCCTGCCGCACCCGCCGCTGCTGCCCGCGTACGCCGCGCAGGCCCCGTACAACGTGATCCTCGTGGAACTCGCCGACGCCCCGCACATCCGCCTCGCCGGGAACCTGGTCACCTCGGCCGACGCCCCGCTGGACTCGGTGGACCCGGCCCGGCTGCGGATCGGCGCCCGCGTCCAGGTGGCGTTCACCGAGGCCGGCGGGATGGCCGTGCCCCGCTGGATCCTGGAGAAGCCGTGACGCTGCGGGTGGAGCGGGACAAGGAGAGCGGGGTCGCGGTCGTCACCCTGGACCGGGAGCGCAAGCACAACGCGATCGACCTGGCCACGGCCGCCGAACTGGGCGCGGTGTGGAGGGAGTTCCGCTACGCGGACGACGTACGGGCGGTGGTGCTGACCGGCGCCGGGCGGGCGGCCTTCTGCACGGGCGTCGACCGCGGGGTGGAGGTCCCGCAGCCGTCCTCCCCCTACTCGGTGGACGACCCGCTGGTGGCCATCGGCCCGAAGGCGAACGACCTGTGGAAGCCGGTGGTCGCCGCCGTCAACGGCATGGCGTGCGGCGGGGCGTTCTACCTGCTGGGCGAGTCGGAGTTCATCGTCTCCTCGCGCACCGCCACGTACTTCGACCCGCACACGACGTACGGGATGGTCAGCGCCTACGAGGCCGTGTACATGGCGCAGCGGATGCCGTTCGGGGAGGCCGCCCGGATGTCCCTGATGGGGACGGCGGAGCGGCTCTCCGCGCGGCGGGCCTACGAGATCGGCCTGGTCTCGGAGCTGGCCGAGCCCGGGGAGCTGCTCCCGGCGGCGCTGCGGGCGGCACGGACGCTGGCCGGGTATCCGACGGAGGCCGTGCAGGGCACCGTACGGGCCCTGTGGTCGGCGAAGCAGACCGCGCTGGCGCAGGCGCTGGCGCAGGCTCCGGCGCTGATCTCGCTGGGGAACCTGCCGCCGGAGCGGCAGGCGGACCTGTTCGCGGGTCGCCGGGCGGCGGCACCGGAGCCGCGGGTCCGCTAGGCCGTCAGTTCTCAGTTGATCGTGCCGAGGAGGCAGCTGGTGACCTCGGCCGCCTTGTCCTTCCGGGTCATCTCGGCGGTGACCGTCTGGGTTTCGCGGGCCTTGAGCGAGACCCGGACGGAGGTCCGCTCCACGACGCCGGACGCGCCCTGGAAGACGACGGGGACGTCGATGAGGCGCGAGGTGTCGACGTCCGAGGTCACCTTGAGGACGGCCTTCGGGCTGCCCGGGCCGGCGCAGGTGACGACCTGGGCGTGCGCGGGCGGGCCCGCGCTCTTGCTGGGCGACGGCGTCGACTTCCCGCTGCCGTTGCTGTTATTGGTGTTACTGCTGTTGTTGCTGTTGTAGCTGCTCCGCTTCTTGGAGCTGGAGCAGCCGCCTCCGCTGCTGCCGCTGCTCTTCGAGCCGTGCCCGTGGCCGTGCCCGCTGGACGAAAATCCGGTGAGCGCGAACACGACGGCGACCAGCACCGCGGTGAACCTGATCCGACGTCCAGCCACCATGGCTCGAAACCCCTCCCCTGGACAACGGCGGGCCACGCTATCACCGCTTGCCGCGTTCACAGTTGCCATGCATATGATCAAACCCGGCCAACGGGGAGGCGCACCATGACCGATTCCTTGCGGCGCAGTCGACGGTGAAGACGCTGTGAAAGCTGTGAGGGGATCTGGTGCTCACCTACTACGAAGTCATGACCACGGACCTGGGCCTGTTGACGACGGCCGCCGCCAAATGGGATGAAATGGCGGGCGAGCTGAAGAAGGTCGAGACCCGCTACGGCGACACCGTGCAGAAGGTCGCCGTGGGCGGTGAGACCTGGAACGGCGTCAGCCAGCAGACCGCCCGGACGAACTTCACGGCGACCCGGTACGAATACACGGCCGCGCAGACCCAGGCCAAGGCGATCGCGAGCCTGCTGCGGGACGCGCACACCCAGTTCGCCGACCTGAAGAAGAAGCTGGAGAGCGCGCGCGACGATGCGATAGCCGCCGGCATGACGGTCTCCGAACAGGGCCACGTCGCCTTCGACTGGGGCAAGCTCACGCCCTCCGAACGCAGCGCCTACCACCACGACCCCGACGGCCAGAAGACGATCAGCGATGCCGTCACCAAGTGGCAGAAGCACATCGACGACCGCGTGAAGGCGGTCGACGAGCTCGACCAGAACGTCAAACTCGCGCTCAGCGCCGAAGTCGTCGACAGCAACAAGGACGCCCTGGGCAAGGGGGCCGACGAGACGCTCAACGGCTTCAACGCCGGCGCCGAGGGCAGCCTGGACAAGGCCGTGAAGGAGGCGAAGGCGGCCAAGGTCGACGAAGCGGACGTCAAGACGAAGGAAGACTCCGTCAAGGTGACCGGACCGGATGCCGGCATCACCGTCACCGGCGTCAAGAACGGCAAGGAAGGCCAGGTCAAGGCCTACGCCGACCTCTTCCACGCGACCGCGAAGGGCGAGACGACGGTAAACGGGGTCAAGCTCTCCGGCGTCGACGACTTCGTCATCGGAGCCCGGGGCTCCGCCAGCTACGGCTTCACCGACAAGGGCCTCAACGGCAAGGCGGAGGTGTCCGCGGGCGTCCGTACGCTGACGAGCGTCAACGCCGAGTACGGGTACCTCGGCGCCAACGGGCGCGTCGAGGGCTTCGCCGGCGGCGAGGCCCAGGTCAGCGCGGGCGTCGGCAAGGACGGCTTCAACGCCGGTGCGAAGGCGTTCGCCGGCGGCAAGGCCACCGCCGCCGGCGGCGGGGAGCTCGCCGGGATCGGTGCCGGCGGCACCGCGGAGGGCTGGGTCGGTGCGGGCGCCGAGGCCAAGGCGACCTTCGGCAAGGGCGACGACGGCAAGTGGCACATCGGCGGCAAGGTGGGCCTCGCCGTCGGGGTCGGCGGCTCCGTGGGCGGCGAGTTCACGGTCGACCCCGACAAGGTCGGCGAGGCCTTCGGCGATGCGGCCGACGCGGTCGGGGACTTCGCGGGCGGGGTCAAGGACACCGTGGGCGGATGGTTCGACTGATGTACGTTTCCGAGGAACCCGAGTAGCACGAGGAAGGAGGGCCCGAGAAAATGCCCACGACACTGCCCGTACCCATCGAGTTCAGCCTGCCGGAGGGCTGGCGAGCGGCTCCTCCGGACGAGGTCGGAGCCCCGGAGGCGGCGTTCATCGCGCTGCACCCGCACCCGGATTCCGGGTTCACCGCCAACATCACCGTCGACGGCGACTTCCTGCCGGACGGGACGACGCTGGAGGAACTCGCCGACGCGTCGGTGGTGCGGGTCCGCGCGATGGCGGAGACCGCGGAGGTCGTCGGCCGCCGCGCGATCGACTCCCCCACCGCACCGGGGCTGACGCAGCGGCTGACCCTGTCGGCCGTCGTCGCCGGGGTCCACCGCGACCTCGTCCAGACGCAGGTCTACACGACCGTCCAGGACGCCGGGGACCCGGACAAGCGCGCGCTGATCCGGACGGTCCTGACCGCCACCGCCGCACAGCACGACAGCGTCCTGCCGGACTTCCAGGCGTTCCTGCGCACGGTGCGCCCGGACACGGACACGGACACGGACACGGGCACCGACACGGCGACGGAAGGCTGACGATGGGTCTCTTCAACAAGCTCACCGGCACCCGTCGCCCTGACGCCTCGGTCGCGCCGCGCAACGTCCGGGAGGTCCGGGAGGCGCTGCTCGCGGTCAACGCTCCGGACAAGGCGTACGTCGTGCGCAACGCCCGCCCCGAGGAGAAGGCCGACCTGGTGGCCGAGTGGCGGATCCTGGATCCTGCCTGGCACACCTTCTTCTTCCGGTCCCAGCTGGAGCGCACCCTCAAGATCAGGATGCGCCTGGTCGGCGACAAGCGGGAGGTGCGGGCCCTCGACGAGCAGCTGGAGGTCAGCTGGGTCGGCGGCACGCCGAGGCTGGCCACCGGAGCCGAGCACAGCCGCGGCCAGGTGACCACGGTGTCCAAGCGGTGGACGATCGAGAAGGGGCCCGACGGGAAGCGGGGCCTGACCGAGGACTTCAGCTTCGACACGGGGCAGCTGAAGGATCCCCTGCGGCAGGCGGTCCTCGACGCCGGATGGACCTGGCGCGGGGTGCTCCTCAAGCTCTGACGCGCCACGAGCCGTGACGCTGCACGAGCCGTGACGCTGCACGAGCCGTGCCGCTCCGCAGCCCGTGACGCTCCACGGGCCGTGACCACATGGCGGCGGCCCCGACCCCCGTGAGGGGGCGGGGCCGACCAGCCGGTACGGCGGTGGTGCGGGGTGGATCAGGCCTCGACGACGCCCGAGGCGGCGATCTCGATCTTGCCGCGGGTGGCGCCCGAGGGGGTGCCGAGCTTCTCGATCGCGTCGACGAGCTCGGAGCCCTCGACGACCTCGCCGAAGACGACGTGCTTGCCGTCCAGCCACGGGGTGACGACGGTGGTGATGAAGAACTGCGAGCCGTTGGTGTTGCGGCCGGCGTTCGCCATCGACAGCAGGTACGGGCGGTCGTGCTTCAGCTTGAAGTTCTCGTCGGCGAACTTCTCGCCGTAGATGCTCTTGCCGCCGGTGCCGTTCTGGTTGGTGAAGTCGCCGCCCTGCAGCATGAACTGCGGGATGACGCGGTGGAAGGGCGAGCCCGCGTAGCCGAACCCGTGCTGGCCGGTGGCCAGCTCGCGGAAGTTCTTCGCGGTCTCCGGGACGACGTCGTCGAAGAGGTTGAAGACGATGCGGCCGGCGGGCTTGCCGTCGATGTTGATGTCGAAGTAAACGTTGCTCATGGGGTCCATCCTGTCACTCCCGGTGCCGCACGCGACCCGGAGGGGCCCGAAACCCCTCACCCGGCCGTACGGGTGCCCGTGCCCTTGGCCGCGTCCAGGGCGTACACGCAGCGGTCCTTGCTGCATGCGTAGACCACGCCCGCCTCGGCCACCGGGGCGCCCACGATCTCCCCGCCCGTGGCCAGCTTCCAGCGCAGCTGGCCGCCCGCCGCGTCCAGGGTGTACAGGCAGTGGTCGGCCGAGCCGAAGTGCACCCGGCCGTCCGCGACCGCCGGCGGGCCGGTGATCTCGCCGCCCGCGGCGAAGCGCCACTTCGGGGTGCCGGTGACCGCGTCGAGCGTGTACAGGGCGCTGCCCGAGCCCAGGTGGACGTTGCCGTTCGCGACCAGCACCGGGTCCGAGGACGGCCGCGGCTCGGTGGCGATGCGCCAGCGGTCGGTGCCGGTGGCCGCGTCGAGGGCGTACACGGTGCCCAGGTAGTCGGCGAGGTAGACCCCGCCGCCCGTGACCGCCGCGCCGGGCGCGAAGGCCGGGGCGGCCAGGAAGACCGCCGGGGCCTCGAAGTGCCAGCGGACCCGGCCCGATGCCCGGTCCACGGACAGGACCCGGGTGCCGGCGGCGATGTAGACGTTGCCGTCCGGGGCCGGGGTGACCCGTACCGGGACGTTGCCGCAGGAGGCGGCGTCGCCGACCGGGTACGACCAGGCCTCGCGGCCGCTGCGGGCGTCCAGGGCGCGCAGCCGCGCGTCCTGCCACACGTACACCGTGCCCTCGTGGAGGACGGGGGCCGCCTCCGGGGTCTCGAAGTCGCTCTGGGCGCCGGTCAGCTCCCACAGTTTCTGGCCGTTGGAGGCCTCCCAGCCCTGTACGCCGCCCCCGCGCGTGGCGGTGACGACGGTGCCCCGGTCGGCGCGCAGCGCGTACACCCAGGCGTCGGTGTTCAGCCGCCACCGCTCGGAGCCGTCGCCGGCGTCGAGCGCGTAGAGGGAGGGCCCGTCGGAGGCGTGGATGCGGCCGTCCGCGACGGCCATGGACCAGGCGACGTCGCGGGTCTTGAACTGGCGGCGGCCGCTGGCCACGTCCAGCGCGTGCACCTCGAAGGAGGTCACGTACAGCAGGTCTCCGGCGACGGTCGGGGTGCCCCAGACCTCGTTCGACATGCGGAAGCGCCAGGGCCGCCAGCGCCCGCTGTCGGGGCCCGCGGCGGGCGAGGGCACCACGGCCGAGGCGGAGGAGGACGCCGGAGCGTGGGCCGGGCCGGCGGCCGCGCCACCGCCCGGCGGGCGGACCCAGCCGGTCGCCGAGTCGGCGGGGGCGGCGTGCGCGGCGGGCGCCGCGGCGCTCGCGCGCGGCCCGGGCCCGATCGGCACCGGGGAGCCGCCGAGCCGGACCGGCTCGCCGGAGGGCGCCGGGGACATCGGCCGCGGCGGGTGCTGCGGACGCTGGGGCAGGGCCTGGCCAGTGCGCGGGTCGACCCAGGGGTCGGCGGGCCCGCCGGCGCCGCCGTGCGGCTCCCGGCGGTGCGTCGCCGCGTCGGAGCCGCGTCCCGGGGAACGGCCGGGCGCCGGGACCGGCGCGGCCGCCGTACGCTGCCCGGCGCGCCGGGCCTCGATCATCGCGACGGCCCGGCCCGGCAGCCACGCCGAGGCGGTACCGCTGTCGTCGCCGCCGTCGAAGAGGTGCGGGGCGAGCTGCGCCTGGAGGTCGGCCGGGGTCGGGCGCTGGGTCGCGTCCATCTGCATGCAGGAGTCGATCAGCGGCCGCAGTTCGTCCGGGAGCCCCTCCAGGTTGGGCTCGTCGCGCAGCAGCATGAACACCGTCTCCACGGGGTTGGCCCCGTGGTACGGCGGATGCCCGGTCGCGGCGAAGACGAGCGTCGAGCCGAGCGAGAAGACGTCGCTGGCGCCCTTGACGCTGCGCGAGTCCTTCGCCTGCTCGGGCGACATGTACGCGGGCGTGCCGACGGCCACGTTCGTCATGGTCAGGCGGGTGTTGGAGACGCCGCTCGCGATGCCGAAGTCGATCACGCGCGGGCCGTCCTCGACGACGAGCACGTTGGAGGGCTTCAGGTCGCGGTGGACGAGGCCCGCGCCGTGGATGGACTGGAGGGCCTCGGCGATGCCGGCCGCGAGCCACCGCACGGCCTGGGCGGGCATGGGCCCGCACTCGTTGACGATCTCCTCCAGGGAGGGCGCCGGGACGTACGCGGTCGCCAGCCACGGCACGGCGGCCCGCGGGTCGGCGTCGACCACGGCCGCGGTGTAGAAGCCGGACACGGCGCGCGCCGCCTCCACCTCACGGGTGAAGCGCACCCGGAAGAGCTGGTCCTCGGCGAGCTCGGTGCGCACCGTCTTGATCGCCACCCGGCGTCCGGATGCCGACCGTGCGAGATAGACCAGCCCCATGCCGCCGGCGCCGAGCCGTCCCAGCACCTCGAAGGGGCCGATCCGTCTCGGGTCGTGCTGCGTCAGCTGCTCCACCACTCGCCTCACCATCCCCGTACGTGCCCTCGCCGGGCCCGTTCCCACCTGCACGCGCGCCGGCACGGCGGTCGGCCCCGTGCAGCGTCTCACCCCGGGCGCCGCCCGGAGTCGCGCAACCCGATTCTGTCAGGCCCGCGCGCAGGGCGCGTCGTCACAGTCCGGGAGGGAGCGGGAGGAACCCGGACGGGAGCCGGGAGGGAGCCGGGAGGGCGTCACCGGCCGTGCGGGCCCGTACGGGGCTCCGAGAGCAGGGCGAACACCGCGCCCTGGTTGTCGGCGACGACCGCGATCCGCCCGTACGGCGTGTCGAAGGGGTCGGCGGTGACCCGGCCGCCGAGCCGCTTCACCGTCGCGACGGACTCGTCGACGTCCGGGACGGCGAAGTACACGAGGAAGTGCGCCGGCATGATCTCCGGGAAGGCGTCGGTGATCAGGCTGCGCCCGAGGACGGCGGTCTCGGCCCCGGGCCGGCTGCCGGGCGGGGACCACAGGCGGTACTCGACGCCGCTGCCCGCGTCGTCCTGGTCCTCGGGGACGTAGCCGAAGACGTTGGCGTAGAAGACGTCGACCGCGTCGCGGGCGCGCGTGTAGAGCTCGCTCCAGCAGTACGTGTACGGCTCCTGCTGGGCCTCGAAGCCGTGGTGGGTGCCGGCCTGCCACAGGCCGAAGACGGCCCCGCCGGGGTCGGCGGCCAGCGCGGCGCCGCCGTACGGGCCCACCGGCTGGGGCTCCATGACCATCTGGCCGCCGGAGGCGCGGATGCGGGCGGCGCACGCGTAGGCGTCGGAGGTGTAGAGGTAGATCCCCCAGACGGTGGGCATGCGGCCGTCGGGTTTGGGGGCGAGGGCGGCGACGTTGCGGCCGCGGCTGTAGGCCTGGGTGTAGCCGCCGTACTCGGGGCCGGCTCCGGCGGCGAAGGTCCACCCGAAGAGCTCACCGTAGAAGCGCTTGCCGGCCTCGACGTCCGGCAGCGAGGCGTCCACCCAGCAGGGTGTTCCCTCCGCGAATGCGGCCATGGCCCGGTTCCTTCCGTTGTGCCCCTCTGTGCCCCTCAGCCATGATCTGCCCGAAAACTTGTCCACAGCCTGTTGATAAGACTAATCGGGGGATTTCGAGAGGAAGCGGGCGGGGTGCGCGCGGGCGGACGGCGGTCCGGAAACGGGCGGGGGCCGACCCGAAATCGACCCGGAGTCGGCCCGGGACCGGCCGGGGAGCGGCCGGGGAGCGGCCCGGGGCGGGGCTTCTCCCGCTCGGATTTCGCACCGGATCTGTGCGGGATGCGCCCGGAACCGGCACCTCCGCCACCCGGAACCGGCACGTCCACCGCCCGGAATCCGCCGCCCGGAGCGGCCCGGGGCGCGGTCTTCACCCAGGCCAGGCGTCACGTAACCCCATTTGCAGGCGGCCGAATCGCGCGCAGATCACCCCTCGGTAAGCTGACGGCATGACAGGACAAGTACGCACCGTCGACGGCCGCGTTGCCGGCCGGCGCGGTCAGGCGACGCGGCAGAAGCTGCTCGACTGCCTCAGCGAGATGCTCAGCTCCTCGCCGTACCGCGACGTCAAGGTGATCGACGTCGCCCGCAAGGCCGGCACCTCCCCCGCGACCTTCTACCAGTACTTCCCGGACGTCGAGGGCGCCGTCCTGGAGATCGCCGAGCAAATGGCCACGGAGGGCGCGCAGTTGACGGCGCTCGTCGAAGGCCGCAACTGGGTCGGCAAGGCCGGCTGGCAGGCCGCCGAGGAACTCGTCGAGGGTTTCCTGGACTTCTGGCGGCGCAACGACGCGATCCTGCGGGTCGTCGACCTCGGCGCGGCCGAGGGCGACAAGCGCTTCTACAAGATCCGCATGAAGATCCTGAACTCCGTCACCAACTCCCTCACGGAGTCGATGAAGGAGCTCCAGGCCAAGGGCAAGGTCGACAAGGACGTCAGCCCGGCGGCGATGGCGGGTTCGCTGGTCGCGATGCTGGCCGCGGTCGCCTCGCACCAGAAGGGCTTCCAGACCTGGGGCGTCAAGCAGGCCGAGCTCAAGCCGAACCTGGCACTGCTCGTCCACCTGGGCATCACCGGGAAGAAGCCGACCAAGTAACGGCGGACCCCTCTCCGGGGTCCGCCGCCCTCCCGCCCCTCACCACCCTGCCCCTGCCCGCGCTTTCCCGTCCCGCGCTACACCCCTCTCCCCTCCCCCGCGCCCCTTTCCGCCCCCTTGCCGGCCGTCTGCCGCGATCAGCGACGCTCCAGGCGGAACAGCCGGATCTCGCGCTCGATGCGCGCCTGGTACGTCGCGTACGGCGGCCAGAACCTCAGCACGGCCTGCCACGCCGCCGCGCGTTCCGCGCCCTCCAGCAGCCGGGCCCGTACGGCGATGTCCTCACCCTTCCAACTCACGTCCGCGTCAGGGTGCTTGAGCAGGTTCGCGGTCCACGCCGGGCGTCCGGGGCGGCCGAAGTTGGAGCCGATCAGGAGCCAGCTGACGCCCCCCTCCTCCGGCATGCAGGCGAGCGGCGTGGTTCGCGGCTCGCCCGTCTTGGCGCCCTTGGCGGTCAGGATCACGCCGGGGAGCATCTGGGCGCTGAGCATGACCTTGCCGCGGGTCAGCTTGTGCACCGCCTTGTCCATGGCGGGGATGAAGTGCGGAGCGATCTTGGCGAACAGCATGGTCGAGGAGACCTTCTGCATCAGCTTGACGCCGGCTGCCATGGGCATCAGACGGCCACCTTCTCTTGGGGGGTGGTGAACAGGCCCGCGCGGTGGGCGGCGTGCGCCCGCAGCCGGTGGACGGGGCCGAACAGCAGCTCGTCGGCCGCCGCCCGCTTGAAGTACAGGTGCGCGTCGTGCTCCCAGGTGAAGCCGATGCCGCCGTGCAGCTGGATCGCCTCGCCCGCCGTGATCCGCAGGGCCTCCAGGGCCTGGGCGAGGGCGAGGCCGCCCTGCCGCGGGTCCCAGGCGGCGTAGTAGGCGGCGGAGCGGGCCGCCTGGACGTGTACGTAGAGGTCGGCGAGCCGGTGTTTGACCGCCTGGAACGAACCGATGGGCCGTCCGAACTGCTCGCGCTGGCGTACGTACTCCACCGTGCGGGCCAGCGCCTGCCCGGCGGCGCCGACCGCCTCGGCGGCGAGGACGGCGGCGGCGGTGCGCCCGGTGGCGGCGAGCGCGGCGAGGACGGCTTCGTCGGTGGCGTTGTCGGCGTCGGCGCCGAGCAACTCAGCCGGAGTGTCGCGGAGTTGGATGCGGCCTTGCGGCCGGGTCTCGTCCAGGGTGGCCTGCCGCGACCGGGCCAGTCCGGCCGCGTCCTCCCGTACGAGGAACAGCAGGGTCCGGCTCCGGGCGAAGCCCCCGGTGTGCGCGGCGACCAGCAGCAGGGAGGCGCTGTGCCCGTCGAGCACCTGGGCGGCCTCCCCGTACAGCCGCCAGCCGCCGTCTTCGCCGGGCCGGGCCTGCACCCCGCCCGCGCGCCCCCCGCCGGCCCACTCCCCGGGGGCGTTGTCGCCGGTCAGCGCGAGGGCGGTGGACAGCGCCGGGCCGGGGACGGCGAGGGCGGCGGTGAGCCCGCCGGCGGCGAGCGCCGGGAGCAGCGCGGAGCGCTGGGCGGCGGTGCCGAGGGCGGTGATCAGCGGTACGGCGAGGGCGGCGGTGGCCAGCAGCGGCGAGGGCAGCAGCGCCCGGCCGGTCTCCTCGCAGGCCAGCGCCAGGTCGGCGGGGGTGCAGCCGACGCCCCCGTACTCCTCGGCGACGGCGATGCCGGGCAGGCCCAGCTGCCGCGCGAGCTGCTGCCAGAGCTCGCGGTCGTGTCCGGCGGCGGTGCGGACGGCGGCCTTGACCTCGTCCGGGCCGCAGCGTTTGCCCAGGATCTCGCGCAGGGTGCGGCGCATCTCGTCCTGCTCCGCGGTGAAGGCGGCGTCCATCGTCGGGCTCCTCCTGGGGGCACCTCCCAGCGGTAGCCGGGGGGATATCTGACGGGCCGTCATGTTAGGGCGGGCGGCGGCAGATGCACAGGGGGCGGAGCGCGCCGGTATCGCGGGGATCGCGCGGTGCGGCCTAGAAACTGACGCTACGTCAGATGTACGGTCTGACGCATGCCTGGACCCACGCCTGGAACCACGACCGAACCCCGTACGGGACGCAGCGCCGGACACGGCACCGGACGCCGCCGGGTCGCCGTCGTCGGCGTCGCCCTCTCCGACTGCGGCCGGGTGGACGGCCCCACCCCGTACGCCCTGCACGCGCAGGCCGCCCGCCGCGCCCTGGCCGACTCCGGCCTGGACCGCTCCGTCATCGACGGCTTCGCCTCGGCCGGGCTCGGCATCCTCGCGCCGGTCGAGGTGGCCGAGTACCTCGGGCTGCGCCCCACCTGGGTCGACTCCACCTCGGTGGGCGGCTCGACCTGGGAGGTCATGGCGGCGCACGCGGCGGACGCGATAGCGGCGGGACACGCCAACGCCGTGCTGCTCGTGTACGGATCCACGGCGCGCGCCGACATCAAGGCGCGCCGGCGCACCTCGAACCTGTCGTTCGGGGCCCGGGGGCCGCTGCAGTTCGAGGTGCCGTACGGGCACACGCTGGTCTCGAAGTACGCGATGGCCGCGCGACGCCACATGCACGAGTACGGGACGACGCTGGAACAGCTCGCCTCGGTGGCGGTCCAGGCGCGGGCGAACGCGGCGGCCAACCCGGACGCGATGTTCCGCGACCCGATCACGGTGGAGGACGTCCTGTCCGGCGAGATGATCGCGGACCCGTTCACGAAGCTGCACTGCTGCATCCGCTCGGACGGCGGCTGCGCGGTGCTGCTGGCGGCGGAGGACTACGTACCGGACACGGCGAAGGAGCCGGTCTGGATCCTGGGTTCGGGCACGTCGGTCTCCCACACCACGATGTCGGAGTGGGAGGACTTCACGGTGTCCCCGGCGGCGGTCTCGGGCCGCACGGCGTTCGCCCGCGCCGGCCTCACCCCGGCGGACGTGGACCTCGCCCAAATCTACGACGCCTTCACGTACATGACCCTGGTGACGCTGGAGGACCTCGGCTTCTGTGCCAAGGGCGAGGGCGGGGCCTTCGTGGAGAAGGGCCGCCTCCTGCGGGACGGGGAACTGCCGGTCAACACCGACGGCGGCGGCCTCTCGGCCTGCCACCCGGGCATGCGCGGCCTGTTCCTGCTCGTCGAGGCGGTCCGCCAGCTGCGCGGCGAGGCCGGCCCGGACCGCCAGGTCACCAAACCGGGGGGCCGGCGCCCGGAGGTGGCCCTGGCGTCGGGCACGGGGGGCTGGTTCTGCTCGTCGGGGACGCTGATCCTGGGGCGGTGATTCGGGGGCGGTGATTCGGGGGCGGTGATTCGGGGGCGGCGGCCCTGTGGCCGTGGCTCCCGGGCGGTGGTTCCGGGCAGTGATTCGGGGGCGGCGATCCTGTGGCCGTGGCTCCCGGGCGGTGGTTCCGGGCGGTGATTCGGGGGCGGCGCGGCCCCCGGTCGACAGGTCCGCAGGGGCGGGGCACGATGGAAGGGACGGACTCATTCCGGGACCGATCGGGACATGCGCGAGGAGCGCACCCGCCCCCCGCGCACTGTGCCGGCATCGTGGGCACGAGTCCGTGCACCGACCGCGTGGGCCCATTCGCCGTGTTGGCCGTGCGACTTCCCGCCCTCCCGCATCACAGGTGAGGAACGACGATGAACCAACGGATCCGCATGACTCTGTTCACCCCCCTCATGGCCTGTTCGCTCGCCATAGGGGCGGCCGCCACGGGATGGGCCGCGACCCCGAAGACCGCTCCGGCCGCCGCACCTGCCGCGCCCGAGTGCTTCGTCGAAGCAAAGGCCGGCGACGCGACGAAGGCGATCGTCAGCGGCGAGGGATGGGACAAGGCCAAGGGCAAGGTCTTCCTCGACCAGACCGACGGCACCGGCGCCGGCTCCGGCACCGTCGGCGACGACGGCAAGTTCACGTCCGGTGACGTACCGGCCGGCAAGTACACGGCCTTCCAGAACGTGCAAGGAGGCGGCAAGGCCACCTGTCTGGGCGGCCAGGCGGCCCAGGACGCCATCAACCAGAAGCTGATCACCTCCGAACGGCAGCGCGGCGCCAAGGAGGGCTTCACGGACGGCAAGACCCTGGCCCAGGCCGGCAACTGCGATGCCGAACCGAAGCTGAACAACAACCAGAACTTCCACGGCCTGGTCCCCGACGCAGCGGGGAAGAAGCAGGCCAAGGAGGCCCACGACCAGGCCTACACCAGCGCGTTCGACGCGGCGCTCAAGAGGTACTGCACCGACTAGCCATCGGCTCCACCGGCTCCATCGGTTCCATCCCCTCCCGCGCGGACTCGGCGGTCGACACCGCCGGGTCCGCGTCGGCCGGTCCGGGGGCGATGGTGTTCGATGGGCGGCATGACCAGTGAGACGAGCAGCGACGACTTCCACGCCACCCTGCACTCGCTGCGGGTGTGGGACGGCCCGCTGCCCGGCTTCGATCCGGACGCCGCGCCCGCCGAGCCGCTGGCGCTGTTCCGGGAGTGGTTCCTGCACGCCGCCGCGGCCGGGCAGCCCGAGCCGCACACCATGAGCCTGGCCACGGTGGACGCCGACGGGCGGCCCGACGTACGCACCCTGATGCTGCACGACGCCGACGGGCACGGCTGGCACTTCGCCTCGCACGCCACCAGCGCCAAGGGCCGGCAGCTCGCCGGACACCCGGACGCGGCGCTCGGGTTCTACTGGCCGACCGTGGCCCGGCAGGTCCGGATCCGCGGCCGGGTCACCGCCCGCGGACCGCAGGAGAGCCGGGCGGACCTCGCGGTCCGCTCGCGCGGTGCGCTCGCGGCGGCGCTGACCGGCCGGCAGAGCGAGGTGCTCGACAGCGTCGACGAGCTGCGGCGCGTCTCCGCGGCCGCCTGGGAGCGGGCCGGGGCCGAGCCGGACGCTCCGGCCCCGACCTGGACCCGGTACGTCCTCGACCCGACCGAAGTCGAGTTCTTCCAGGGCGACCCGGCCCGCCGCCACATCAGGCTCCGCTACCGCCGCTCCCCCGCCGCCTCCGCCTGGACCCGCGAGCTGCTCTGGCCCTGAGGGCTGGGCCGTGTGGTGATGCGGCCGGCGAGTCCGTCGAGCAGGGCAGCCAGGCCGTACTGGAAGAGGGATTCGGGGGAGAGGTCGGAGCGGGTGCGGGCGGCGGCGAAGGCGGGGAAGGCGCCGTCGTCGACCAGGGCCGCCAGGCGGGTCTCCTGGGCCCGCATCCACTGCTGCCCGCTCACCCCACTGGTGCGCGAAGCGTCGGACTCCGGCTCCAGGTCCACCGCGTGTCCCCGGACGTAACCGAACAGGGTCACGGCGGCGTGCATGCGGGTGCCGGCGTCCAGGCCGAGACCGTCCAGGGCGGCGAGGGCCCAGTCGATGTGCCGGATGCCGTTGGCGATGAGCAGGGGGCGGTTCAGGTTCATGGAGGCGGCCAGCCAGGGGTGGGCCCGGTAGAGCCGCCACTGGAGGGTGGCCGACAGCTCCAGTCGCTCCCGCCAGTGCGGCGGCGGGCGCTCCGGCAGGACCTGCTCCCCGAAGGCCGCGTCGGCCATCAGCACCACGAGCTGTTCCTTGTTGCTGACGTGCCGGTACAGGGACATCGCCGAGACCCCGAGCTCCGCGCCCAGCCGGCGCATGGTCAGGGCCGCCAGTCCTTCCGCGTCCGCGATCTCGACCGCCGCCCGGACGATGCGGGCACGCTGTGCGGTGTCGTCCTCGGCGGCGGCGGCGGGGCGGCGGCCCTGGCCGGCGGAGGGCCGGGCCGCGACCACTGTCCCGACTCCCGGCACCGCCTCGACCAGGCCCTCCTGCCCGAGTGCGGCCAGGACCTTGCTCGCGGTGGCCATGGCGACCCCCCACCGCTGGGTGATGGCCCGTGTCGAGGGCACCCGGTCCCCGGGCCCCAGTTCCCCGCGCTCGATGCGCCCGCGTAGCTCGGCGGCGATCCGCATGTAGGGCGCCTGCGTCTGCCGCGTCATCCCACCCTCCTTGGTGCACTAGTACGGATGAATCTTAGTGCACTAGATTGGTTTACTCAATTCACCTGTTCCAGCGGGCACTTCCCGTCTGTACGTTGTACACATCACCCCGACGGAGGAGCAGGAAACATGAACGAGAACACGTCCCAGAGCCAGACCGTGCTGATCTCCGGCGGCAGCGTCGCGGGCCCGGCCCTCGCGTTCTGGCTGCACCGCCACGGCTTCACCCCCACGATCGTCGAGCGGGCGCCGGAACTGCGCGACGGCGGCTACGCGGTCGACTTCCGCGGGGAGGCCCTCGACGTCCTCGACCGCATGGGCCTGCTGGAGGAGATCCGCGCCCTGGACACCGAGATGGGCGACGCGGCCATGGTCGACGCCGAGGGCCGGCAGTACGCCACCCTCCCCGCGGCGATATTCGCCGGCGACCTGGAGGTCCTCAAGGGTGACCTGACCCGGATGCTGTACGAAATCACCCGCGAGGACGTCGAGTACGTCTTCGGCGACTCCATCACCAGCCTGCACCAGGACGCCGACGGCGTCCTCGTCACCTTCGAGTACGGCACGCCCCGCCGCTTCGACCTGGTAGTCGGAGCCGACGGCCTGCACTCCCGCACCCGCGCGCTGGCCTTCGGCCCCGAGGAGGAGTTCGTCCGCCACCTCGGCATCTACACGGCGATCTTCAACCTGGACAACTACCTGGGCCTTCACCACACCGGACGCCTCTACGCCGTCCCCGGCAAGGCCGCCAACATCTTCACGGCCCGCGGCAACACCGAGGCCCGGGCGGCGTTCCACTTCGCCGCCGAAGGCCTGGAGTACGACCGCCGCGACGCCACCGCCCACAAGCGGATCATCGCCGAGCGGTTCATCGGCGAGGGCTGGGAGGTGCCGCGCCTGCTGAAGGAGATGGACACCGCGCAGGAATTCTTCTTCGACGCCAACGCGCAGGTCGTCATGGACACCTGGTCCGCGGGCCGGGTCGTCCTCCTGGGTGACGCGGGCTACTGCGCCGGCCCCACCTCCGGCCGCGGCACCTCGCAGGCGCTGATCGGCGCCTACCTCCTCGCCGGCGAACTCGCCGCCCGCGGCGGCGACCACACGGGCGCCTTCGCCGCCTACGAGCAGCAGATGCGCCCCTATGTCGCCGAGCACCAGGCCCTGGGCCGCGACGGCGCCGAACGGTTCTTCATGCCGGCCCCCACCCAGGAGATCCTCGACATGCTGGCCGCCAACGCGCCGGAGAACACCCGCACGGAACCGGTCCGCCTCCCCGACTACACCCGCGCCGACACCGCCTGAAGGGACGTCGACGCACGGACTGCCGCGAGCGGTGCGGATCGAAGGCGTGGTCCATGACGGGCAGCCCCAGGTGGTCCACGACGGCCAGGATCCGGCGGAAGTCCCCGCCGGTGAGCAGGTCCACCGACCGGTGCCGGACCGTCCGCACGGCAGTGGCCGACCACCGGCTGTTCACTGCCCGTAGCCGTCGGGCTGATCACCGGCGGGCGCCTCGGCGACCTCCACGGACGGCGCGGGAGCCTCCTCATGGGCACCGTCGTGTTCACTGCGGCCTCGCTCCTGTACGGCCTGGCTGCCGGGCCGGGCGCGCTGATCGGCGCCCGCATGCTCCAGGGCGCGGGAGTGGCGCTGATGATCGCGCTGGAACCGCCGCCGAGTGAACCGGAAGAGAGCTCCTAAGCCGCCGGGCGGAACACCGCCACCCACACGCCCTCCGCCGCCTCGCGGAAGGCCACTTCGAGCCGCATGCCGATCCGCAGCTCCGCCGGGTCGCGGTCGACGACCTCCGTCATCATGCGCGGGCCCTCGGCCAGGTCGACCACGGCCGCCGTGTACGGGACGCGCGTCCCGAACGGCGGGAGGTCGTTGCGGTGGACCACCGACCAGGTGTAGAGGGTGGCGCGGCCGCTCGCGGGCTCCCAGGCCACCCGCTCCTCGCCGGCCCAGCAGTACGGGCAGAACTCGCGCGGGTAGTGGTGGGCCCGCCCGCAGTCCGCGCAGCGGCGCAGCAGGAGCCGGCCCGCGGCGGCCGCGTCCCAGTAGGGGCGGGTGAAGTCGTCGGTCTCGGGGAGGTCGTGACGCGCGCTCACGGAACTCACAGGAACAGTCCCGTCGCCGAGTCGAGGGACCAGGTCTGCCAGGCCATCGCGAAGAGCGCGACGAGCGAGATCAGGGCCATCATCGCGTTCTGGCCCTGCTCGGCCCAGTCGTGGATCATCAGGACCAGGTAGAGCAGGTTCAGCAGCAGGCCGCCGACGAGCGCGACCGGGGTCAGGAATCCGAGTACGAGGCCCAGCCCGAGGGCGAGTTCCGCGTAGACGACGACGTACGCCATCAGCCGCGGGCGCGGCTGGACGACCTTCTCGAAGCCGCCCTTCACGAACGGCCAGCGGTGCTTGCCGGCGACGTCAGCGGCCCAGGCGATGCCGGTGCCGCGCTCGAACCAGCCCTTCTTGTCCTTGTGCCGCCAGCTCTCCAGCCACCACAGGCCGAGCCCTATCCGGAGCACGGCCAGCCACTCGGCCCCACTGAGCCAGATGGTCTGCATCGGCCCTCCCCTTCCTCGATCTGACGGTACGTCAGTTCAGCGGATCCCCGCCGATCCCGCAAGGCCCCCACCGGAACCGCCGCGGAACCACCCGCCCTTCGCCGGCGTCCTCGTTGTTGAACATGTTCGAAATTCCGAGGAGAACAAGCGCGATGAGCCACGACGTCCGACCGGCCACGGAGCGGCAGCAGCCCGCCTGGGGCGCCCACGTACCGCCGTCGCCCCCGATGCGGCGGAGCACGAAGCGGCTGATCGGGCTCGCCCTGCTCTCGGGCCTCGGGCCGCCGCTCGTCTGGTTCGGGGTGTTCCTGTGGGCCTTCGCCGGAGGCGGCACCTGGGGAACGCAATCCGCCCCCTGCGCCGAGGCGGTGTCGCAGTTCGGCGCCGCCCTGCCGTCCGGGACGGCCGGGGAGGCCTGCATGGAGATACTCGAAGGCGGCTACATCAGCCAGTGGGAAGGCTCCTTCGACATGCCGCGGAGCGAAGCCCGGGCCTGGCTGGTCTCCCTCCCCGGGGACCGGTGCGACCCCGCCTGCCGGTCCAGCCCCGACGGCGTGACGGAGGATCAGTACGGGCTCGATCTCAAGACCTCCCGCCCCGACCGGCGCGGGCACGACGTCCTGGACGTGCGCGTCCTGTGGACGGACGAGCAGCACGCCAAGGTCACGTTCCGGACGTACCCCATGTGAGCCGCGCCGCCGGCCGCCGCCCCGGGCCCGCCCTTCACCCCGCGGCCCGCCACCCAACCGCCCCGTGATCGATCCGCAATCGATTCCCTCCTTGTCCGAGACCCATCAACGCTGTGTGTCGATACGATCACTCCTCATGCCCGGAGTCCCCACACCCCCCGACATGTCCACCCAGCCCCGCCCGGTCTACGTGATCGGCGCCGGGCCCGGCGGCCTCGCCGCGGCCGCCGCGCTGCGCGCCCGCGGGGTGCGGGCGGTGGTCGTCGAGAAGTCCGATGTCGTCGGCGCCTCCTGGCGGGGGCACTACGACCGGCTCCACCTGCACACCACCCGCCGGCTCTCCGCCCTCCCCGGGCTGGCCATGCCGCGCCGGTTCGGACGGTGGGTGTCGCGGGACGACGTGGTGCGGTACCTGGAGAAGTACGCCGAGTTCCACGCGCTGGAGCTCGTCACCGGCGTCGAGGTGACCCGGATCGACCCCGCCCCCGGCGGGAACGGCTGGCTGCTGCACGCCACCGGCGGGCGGGTGCTCGACGCCCGGGCCGTCATCGTCGCCACCGGCTTCAACCACACCCCCGCGCTCCCCGACTGGCCGGGCCGCGAGACGTACACCGGGCAGCTGCTGCACGCCCGCGAGTACCGCAACGCCACCCCGTACGAGGGCCGGGACGTGCTCGTCGTCGGCACCGGCAACACCGGCGCCGAGATAGCCGTCGACCTGGTCGAGGGCGGGGCCGCGCGGGTGCGGCTCGCCGTGCGCACCGCCCCGCACATCGTGCGCCGCTCCACCGCGGGCTGGCCCGCGCAACGCACCGGGATCCTGGTGCGGCGGCTGCCCGTGCGGCTCGTGGACCGGGTCGGCGCGCTCCTCGCCAAGGCCTCCGTCCCCGACCTGACGGCGTACGGACTCCCCCGCCCCGACACCGGCCTGTACAGCAGGGTCAAGGAGGGGGCGGTCCCGGTGCAGGACGTCGGCCTGATCGACGCCGTACGCGCGGGCCGCGTCGAACCGGTCGCCGCCGTGGCCTCCTTCGAGGGCGCCGACGTGGTGCTCGCCGACGGCTCCCGCATCACCCCGGACACGGTGGTCGCGGCCACCGGATACCGCCGCGGCCTGGAGGGCCTGGTCGGGCACCTGGACGTGCTCGACGGGCGCGGCCGTCCCCGTACGCACGGCACCCGCGCCCCCGCACAGGCCCCCGGCCTGTACTTCACCGGTTTCACCAACCCCATCAGCGGCATGTTCCGCGAGATGGCCCTGGACGCGGAGAAGATGGCCAAGGCGATCTCCCGCCGCCTCGGCCCCCGAACCGGCCTGCCGCCGGCCGCCCCCCTCCCGGACACGGGCCTCCGCCCGGTCGATCCGCTCGCCTGACCGCCCGGGCCCCGGCCGCCGGGCTCGGGCCCCCCGGGCTCAGGCTCGGGCTCGGGCGCCCGCCCCCGGCCCCGGGCCCGTACTTCACCGGCTCGACCCACCCCGTCAGCGGCCGAAAACGCGCCCTGGACCCGTCCCGGCGGGATCTGCCACCGTTCCACACACCACCTCCACCAGCTTTCCTGCGCAGCACTGTTCCTGACGGCACGTCAGTTCAGTAATCTGACTACGCGTCAGTTATTGAGGTTCATCGAGCAGGAGCGGGCGGAACGATGCTTGGATCTACTCACGGCACCCTCACCACCGACTTCCGCGCACGTGTCGAGGCCTGCGGGGAGACCCCCAGGACGGCCGTCCACTCCACGGCGGCGCCGTCCGCCGCGGACGCGGTCGCGGTGGACGTCAGCGGACGGCCCCTGCACGCCGATGTCCCCGACCTCGACCGGTTCTTCCGGCCCGAGTCCGTGGCCGTCATCGGTGCCTCCGATGCCGAGGGCAGACCGAACACCGGAATCACCCGCCAGCTCATCGCCTGGGCGGAGCGCGTCGGCGCCCGGATCCACCCCGTGCACCCCACCCGCCCCACCGTCTTCGGGCTGGCCTGCCACGCGTCCGTGGCCGACCTGCCCGAGCAGGTGGACCTCGCCGTCCTCCTCGTCGGCGATCCGCTGCCCGTGATCGAGGAACTGGCCGAGGCCAAGGTGAAGTTCGCCGTCGCCTTCGCCTCCGGCTTCGCCGAGACCGGCGACGAGGGCGCCGCGGCCCAGGAGCGGCTCGCCGCCGCCGTCCGGCGGTCGGGCCTGCGCCTCCTCGGCCCCAACACCAACCTCAACGCCTTCGAGGAGTTCCGCGAGGACCTCGACGGCCCGGCCATCGCGCTGATCACCCAGTCCGGTCACCAGGGCCGGCCCGTCTACACCCTCCAGGAGCTGGGCATCCGGCTCTCCCACTGGGCGCCCACGGGCAACGAGGCCGACCTCGAGACCTCCGACTTCATCTCCTACTTCGCCGAGCGGCCCGAGGTCGGCGCCATCGCCTGCTACGTCGAGGGCCTCAAGGACGGCCGCCAGTTCCTGCTGGCCGCCGACCGGGCCGCCCGCAACGGCGTCCCCGTCGTCGCCGTCAAGGTCGGCCGCACCGAGACCGGCGCCCGCATGGCCGCCTCCCACACCGGGAAGCTGACCGGCGCCGACACCGTCGTCGACGCCGCGATGCGCCAGTTCGGCGTCATCCGCGTCGACGGGCTGGACGAGCTCCAGGACACCGCCGCCCTCCTCGCCCGGGCCCGCAAACCGCTGGCCGACGGGGTCGTCGTGTACTCCATCTCCGGCGGCACCGGGGCCCACTTCTCCGACCTGGCCACCGAGGCCGGGCTGAGCCTGCCCACCCTCTCCCAGGCCAAGCAGGACGAGCTCCACCAGTGGATACCGCCGTACCTGAACGTCGCCAACCCCGTCGACAACGGCGGCCACCCGGTCGGCGACTGGCGCGGCCGCAAGATCATCGACGCGATCCTCGCCGACCCGTCCGTAGGCGTCCTGATCTGCCCGATCACCGGCCCGTTCCCACCGATGAGCGACAAGCTCGCCCAGGACCTGGTGGACGCGGCGGAAGCCACCGACAAACTCGTCTGCGTGATCTGGGGCTCCCCGGTCGGCACCGAGGAGGCCTACCGCACCACCTTGCTCGGCTCCTCCCGCGTGGCCACGTTCCGTACGTTCGGCAACTGCATCACCGCCGTCCGCGCCTACCTCGGCCACCACCGGTTCACGGCCGCGTACCGCTCGCCCTTCGAGGACGCGCCGCGGACCCCGTCCCCCTCGTACCGCAAGGCGCAGGCGCTCATGCGCCCCGGCCAGCAGCTCAGCGAGCACGCGGCGAAGCAGCTGCTGCGGGCGTACGGGATACGGGTCCCCCGCGAGCAGCTCGTGACCAGCGCGGCGGCCGCGGTACGGGCGGCGGGGCTGGTCGGCTACCCGGTGGTGATGAAGGCCTCCGGCCCGCAGCTCGCGCACAAGACGGAGCTGGGCCTGGTCAAGATCGGCCTGACCTCGGCGAGCCAGATCCGGGACGCGTACCGGGAGCTGACGGACATCGCCCGCTACGAGAACGTCCCGCTCGACGGCATCCTCGTCTGCCAGATGGTGGAGCGGGGGGTCGAAATGGTCGTCGGCGTCACCCAGGACGACCTCTTCGGCCCGACGGTGACGGTGGGCCTGGGCGGGGTCCTGGTCGAGGTCCTGCACGACGCGGCGGTACGCGTCCCGCCGTTCGGCGAGGACCAGGCGCGCGCGATGCTGGCCGAACTGCGCGGGCACGCCCTGCTGGAGGGGGTCCGGGGGGCGCCGCCGGCGGACGTGGACGCGCTGGTGGAGGTCGTGCTGCGGGTGCAGCGGATGGCGCTGGAGCTGGGGGGCGTGCTGTCGGAGCTGGACATCAACCCGCTGATGGTGCTCCCGCGGGGGCAGGGGGCGGTGGCGCTGGACGCACTCGCCATCTGCCGCTGAGCCGCCGCCGCGCGGGGCCTCCGCTCCCCGCCCCGCCCTTTCCCCGTTTCCCGGGACGCAGCTCCGGACCCCGCACAGGTGCGGCCCGCTGTGGGCGGCTCCGCGCCCACCCCACCCCACCCCGAAGGGGAGTCCGACCCATGACCGAAGAAGTACTGCACCGCGTCGAGAGCGGCGTCTCGTGGATCACCCTCAACCGGCCGGAGGCCATGAACGCCGTCACCTGGGACCAGCGCGAGCGCGTCATCGGGCTGCTCGGCGAGGCCTCCGCCGACCCCGGCGTGCGGGCCGTCGTCGTCACCGCCACCGGCAAGGGCTTCTGCGCGGGCGCGGACCTCCGCGGCGCACCCTCAACGGCCGGCGGCGGCAGCAGCGAGCGCGTCGCCGGCGACGTCGCCCGCATGATCCGGCTCGGCGCGCAGCGCCTCATCACCGCGGTCCTCGACTGCGAGAAGCCCGTCCTCGCCGCCGTCAACGGCACGGCCGCCGGCATAGGCGCCCACCTCGCCCTCGCCTGCGACCTCGTCATCGCCGCCGAATCGGCGCGCTTCATCGAGGTGTTCGTACGCCGCGGCCTGGTCCCCGACGGCGGCGGCGCGTACCTGCTGCCGCGCCTCGTCGGCCCGCAGAAGGCCAAGGAGCTGATGTTCTTCGGCGACGCCGTCCCGGCGGCGGAGGCCGAGCGGCTCGGCCTGGTCAACCGGGTGGTCCCGGGCGAGGAGTTGGAGACGACCGCCCGGGAGTGGGCGGAGCGCCTCGCGCAGGGCCCGACCCGCGCCCTCGCCCTGACCAAGCAGCTGGTCAACGCTTCCCTGGACGGTGGCCGGACGGCCGCACTGGCCGCCGAGGCCACCGCTCAGGAGATCAACATGACCACCGCCGACGCGAACGAGGGCGTGGCGAGCTTCGTGGAGCGCCGCTCGCCCAAGTACCTCGGCCGCTAGTCGTCGACCGGCGGCTCACATCAGGGGGTTCGGCTTCAGCAGGGCGAACACGGCGCCGGACGGGTCGGCCACCCACGCGATCCGGCCGACGTCGGGCACGTCCGCCGCCGGCATGAGCACCGACCCGCCGTTCCCGCCCGCCGCGGCGACGGTGGCGTCGACGTCCGCGACGTTGAAGTACGGCACCCAGCGCGGCTTCTCGACCCCGTCGCCGCCCGCGCCGTCGCCCATCGGCGCGATCCCGGCGAACGAGGTCTGCTGCTGGTCGCCGTCCTTCAGGCTCAGCACGCGGTACGTCATCCCGGGCGCCTCCATGTCCTGGCTGCGCCAGCCGAAGACGCCGTTGTAGAAGGTGATGGCCGCGGCCGGGTCGGGTACGTGCAGCTCCGCCCACACCAGGGTGTTCTCCTCCGAGACCTGCCCCAGCCCGGCCGTCTTCCCGGGCTGCCAGAGCGCGAACTCGGCGCCCTGCGGGTCGGTGGCCTGCGCGAGCCAGCCCTCGCCCATGACGTCCATGGGCTCCATGCGGATCGTTCCGCCGCCGGCCTTCACGGCCGAGACGGTGTCCTGGATGTCGTCCGCCTTGAAGTGGATCATCCAGGCGGAACGCGCGCCCTCCTCGGTGAGCGGCCCGAGCGCGGCGACGGTCTTCCCGCCCACCTGGAAGAACCCGTACCCGCCGGCGTCGGGCCCGGCGGAGACGAACTGCCAGCCGAAGACGGCGCTGTAGAACGCGGCGGCGCCGTCGGTGTCGGGGCTGCCGAGGTCGAGCCAGACGGGCGATCCGATACGGAAGTCGGTGCCGAGCATGGGAGTCCTCCTGGGGGACGGGGGGATCGGGCCGGGGGCCACGATGCCCACCTCCCGCGGGGCTGTCCGCCGCACGGGTCCCGGCGGGGCGATGGATTCACCCGTACGGGCGAACGGTGCGGCCCCGGTCCGGACCCGGACCCGGACCCGCCCCCGCGGCTACGGACGGTGCAGGGTTTCGGCGTACCGGGGATGGAGGTCTTGCGGATCGCCGATGACGCAGAACAGCTCGGGCCGTTCGGCCGTGCCGGCCACTTCCCAGTCGCGCATCGGGCCGCAGCCCTCGATCGAGAGCGTCACCCGGTCCCGCGGCCCGCGGTGGAAGAGGCCGCCGGACTCGCGCCTCGGCTCGAACTTCCACGTCCCGGTCCCCGAGCACGTGTCCCACAGCCCGGACGGCGCGACCAGCGCCAGGTTCCCGGCGACGGCCTCGCCGTTCTCGCCCAGCCGTAGCCGGTACGCGCCCCCGCCGCCGGTCCACTCCCCGGCGTACCGCTCCCGCTCCAGCCGGGGCGGCTCGTACGCGCCGAACCCGGTCCGCTCCTGGAGGAACGCGCCGACCGCGCAGACGAGCAGGGCGATCCCGGTGACGGCGCCGACCCGGGCCGCCATCCCGGTCCACCCCAGCGACCGGTGGTGCGCGTACGAGGCCGCCACCACCGGGAGCACCCCGGGGCCCGCGATCCAGAGCGCCGTCCAGCCGTACGGCAGGTCCCAGCCCGCACTGGCCCAGCCCGCGTAGGCCGCGGCGATCGCGGCGGCCCAGAGCGCCGCCCACCACCGGCTTCCCAGGAGCCGCGTCAGCGCCATCACCGGCAGCACGAACAGCACCCGGTGCAGGTACGCGGCCAGGACCACGGCGAGGAGCAGCACGGGAATCGCGCCGAAGACACCGGGGTCGATGCCGATGCCGTGGTCGTCGCGCATGCCGGAGGTGGCGAGGAAGACCGCTCCCGCCACGACGGACTGCGCCACGAAGGCCAGCTCGGACCCGGTCGCGAGACGGGACCACCTCCCGCTCGCCGCGGTCGGCCCCGGGTACGCCTCTGTCACCGCCACGGCCCCCACCCCCAGAACAATTGAACACGTTCAATCAATGGGGACGATACACCCTCCCCCTTCCCGAGTCACCCGACCGCACCCCTTCCCATCTGACGGTCCGTCAGCTTCAATCGGCGGTGTGATGGGACACGCAGGGATGGCGGCCACCGTCGTCCGATACCTCAGGTCAGTCGGCTCCCCCACCTCCGCCCCGTCGGAGCAGGACCCGGACGCCGGCCACGTCGACGCGCTGCCGCGCCCCGATCTGCGGGCCGTGGGCGAGGACGAGCGTGCGCCCGTCAGCCCCGCCGAGTTCCGGGCCGTGCTCGGGAACTTCGCCAGCGGGGTCACCGTCATCACCTCACCGGCCGGGGAGGGGGAGGAAGGCCCGGCCGGATTCGCCTGCCAGTCCTTCGCCTCGCTGTCCCTCGACCCGCCGCTGGTCACGTTCATGGTGGCCCGTACGTCGACCACCTGGCCGCGGATCGCCCGCGCCGGGGTGTTCTGCGTCAACATCCTGGGCGCCGAGCAGGGCGAGCTGTGCCGGGCCTTCGCCGTCAGCGGCGCCGACAAGTTCGCGGGGGTCGCGCACACCCCCGCCCCCGTGACCGGGTCGCCGCAGCTCGATGCCGTGCCCGCCTGGATCGACTGCCGCGTCCACGCCGTGCACACCGGTGGGGACCACCTGATCGTGGTCGGCCGGGTCGAGGCCATGGGCGCCGCCGGGGAGGACGGCCCGCTCCTCTTCCACAAGGGCCGCTTCGGCCGCCTCGCCGACCTCGCCGACTGAACCCGGCGCCGTCGACCGGCGCGGCGCCCGGCGCGGCGCCCGGCCCGGCGACCTTCTTCCGCCGACCCCCCGGCCGGCGGAAGAAGGGTCGGGACGGGTCAGAACGTGAGAACTCCCCGCGCCACCCTGCCGTGCCGGGCGTCGTCCACGGCCTTCGCGAAGTCCTCGATCGGGTAGGTCTCCGTGACGAGTTCGTCGAGCAGCAGCCTGCCCTGCCGGTAGAGCTCCGCGTACAGGGCGATGTCCCGCTGCGGGCGGGAGGAGCCGTACCGGCAGCCCATGATGGTCTTGTCCAGGTACATGGACGAGACCATGAACGACGCCTCCTCCTTGAACCCCGGGACCCCGAGCAGGATCGCCTGCCCGTGCCGGTCCAGCAGGTCGACGGCCTGGCGGATCAGCTTGACGTTGCCCACGCACTCGAAGGCGTGGTCGGCGCCCGTCGGGAG
The DNA here is from genome assembly GCF_001279655.1 of Streptomyces sp. WM6372. Taxonomy (NCBI): domain Bacteria; kingdom Bacillati; phylum Actinomycetota; class Actinomycetes; order Kitasatosporales; family Streptomycetaceae; genus Streptomyces; species Streptomyces sp. WM6372. Next base: position 44,778 of record NZ_LGDB01000180.1, read on the forward strand.
GATCTCGCGCACCGCCGCCGAGGAGTCGGGGACGGCCGACGCGTCGATGAAGTGCGTGGCCCCGAACTGCCGGGCCACGGCCTCCTTCGCCGGGTTCGCGTCCACCGCCACGACGGTGCCCGCGCCCGCGATCCGCGCGCCCTGGATCACGTTCAGCCCGATGCCGCCCGTGCCGAGGACGACCACCGACTCGCCGTGGTCGACCCGGGCCCGGTTCAGTACGGCCCCCACGCCGGTCAGGACGCCGCAGCCGATGAGCGCCGCCGACGTCAGCGGGATGTCGTCCGGGATCTTCACCGCCTGGACGGCCTTGACGATGGTCCGCTCGGCGAAGGCCGAGTTGGACGCGAACTGGAACAGCGGCTTCCCGCCCCGCGAGAACGGCTGCCCCGGCATCCCGATCGCCTTGCGGCACATGGTCGGCCGGCCCCGGTCGCAGTCCGCGCAGGCCCCGCAGTTCGCGAGGGTGGAGAGGGAGACGTGGTCGCCCGGCGCCACGTGCGTCACACCCGACCCGACCGCCTCCACCACTCCCGCGCCCTCGTGCCCCAGGACGACCGGCGGCGGGAACGGTATCGTCCCGTCGATCACCGACAGGTCGCTGTGGCACAGCCCGGCCGCCGCGATCGCGACCAGCACCTCCCCCGGCCCCGGATCCCGGATCTCCAGATCCTCGACCACCTGGACCTGCTTGCCGTCGAACACGACGCCTCTCACCTGGGCTCCTTAGGCAGGCCGAGCACGCGCTCGGCGATGATGTTCCGCTGGATCTCGTCCGAGCCGCCGTAGATGGTGTCGGCGCGGGTGAACAGGAACAGGCGCTGCTCCTCGTCGAGTCCGAGTTCGTACGGGGTCCCGGGCGCCCAGTCCGCCGGTCCGGCCGAGGCCCCGGCTCCGCGGACCGCCACCGCCAGCTCCCCGAGCCGCCGGTGCCAGCCGCCCCACAGCAGCTTGGCCACGCTCGGCGCGCCCGGGTCGTCGGCGGACCCGAGGGTCCGCAGGGCGTTCCAGCGCATCGTGCGCAGCTCGGCCCACTGCCGTACGAGGCGTTCGCGCAGTACGGGATCCCCGGCGCCCGAGGCCCCGTACGCGCCCCGCGAGGCCGCAGCGACGTACGCCCCCACCACCCGCTCCAGCTCCGCCGCGAACCCGATCTGCTGGACGAGCGTCGAGACCCCGCGTTCCAGGGCGAGCAGCCCCATGGCCACGGTCCAGCCGTTGCCCTCCCCTCCGACGACCTCCGCCGCCACCGCCCCGTCGAAGAACACCTCGTTGAACTCGCTCGTCCCCGACATCTGGCGGATCGGCCGGACCTCGACCCGTCCCGGCTGGTCCATCCGTACGAGCAGGAACGACAGCCCGCGGTGGCGGCGCGAGCCGGGCTCGGTCCGGGCCAGGACGAAGCACCAGTCGGCGTCCTGGGCCAGCGAGGTCCAGATCTTCTGCCCGGTGACCCGGAACTGCCGGTCCGCAGCGTCCCGGACCGCCGTCGTACGGATCCCCGCGAGGTCCGAGCCGGCGCCCGGCTCGCTGTACCCCTGGCACCACAGCTCCTCGCCGCGCGCGATGCCCGGCAGGAAGCGGTCCCGCTGCTCCCGGGAGCCGTACGCGATCAGGGTCGGCGCGAGGAGGTTCTCGCCGATGTGGCCGACCCGGCCGGGGGCGCGCAGCGCCGCGTACTCCTCGGCCCAGACGACCTGGCCGGTCAGCGAGAGCCGCTGCTGCCCGTACGCCCCCGACGGCAGCTCCCAGCCCTGGCCGATCCAGCCGCCGCGGCCCAGCTCGCGCTCCCAGGCACGCCGGGCTTCGACCCCTTCGTGCTCGCTGCCGGGCCCGCCGAGGCCGAGGGCGCCGGCGTACGGACCCACCAGGTGCCCGGTGAGCCATGCGCGGGCGCGGGCGCGCAGCTCCTCGTCCCCGGCCCCGAAGCTGAAGTCCATGTCGTCCGGGCTCCCCTACGCGTTGGGGCGGTCCTTGGCGGCCGCCGCCCTGGCCATGGCCTCCAGCTGCGCGAGCATCGGCATCGGGTCGGTGCCCACCGTCCCGGGCAGGAAGTCGGCGATCTTCTCGGGGGTCCAGGAGCCCTCGGCGTAGCCGGCGCGCAGCTCGCGCGGCTGCGCCCAGACGGCGATCTTCGGGCCGGCGATCGTGTAGACCTGCCCGGTGATCTTCTCGCCGCCGACGGCGACGGCCTTGTCGGAGAGCAGGTAGGTGACGAGCGCCGCGACGTCCTCGGGCTCGCCGATCTCCTTGAGCTCCATGGGCACGTTGGCCGACATCCGGGTACGGGCGACGGGTGCGACGGCGTTGGCGGTGACCCCGTACTTGGCCAGCCCGAGCGCGGCGGAGCGGACGAGGGAGATGATCCCGCCCTTGGCGGCGCTGTAGTTGGCCTGGGCGACGGAGCCCTGGTGGTTGCCGCTGGTGAAGCCGATGAGGGTGCCGGAGCCCTGGCGGCGCATGACGGCGGAGGCGGCGCGGAAGACGGTGAAGGTGCCCTTGAGGTGAGTGGCGACGACCGGGTCCCACTCCTCCTCGGACATGTTGAACAGCATCCGCTCGCGCAGGATGCCGGCAACGCACACGACGCCGTCGATCCGGCCGAACTGCGCGAGGGCGGTGTCGACGATGCGCTGGCCGCCCGCCATGGTCGAGATGTCGTCGGCGACTGCGACGGCCTCGCCGCCGGCGGCCTGGATCTCCTTCACCACGCCGTCGGCGATCTCGCTCGTCGGCTCCCCGCCCTCGATGCCGACGCCGTAGTCGTTGACGACGACCTTGGCGCCCTCGGCTGCCGCCGCGAGTGCCACGGCCCGCCCGATGCCCCGGCCCGCGCCTGTGACGGCCACGACCTTGCCGGCCAAGAAGTTCCCCACGCCCGACCCCTTCCCGCGATTTCTGACGGTCCGTTAGATTCTATGACCAGTCAGATGCCCAGGCACAAGCCCTAGTTGGCCTCAGTTGCCCCAGTGCACCTCAGGAGCTGATGGAAGCCGTGACCCTGCCCGCCGAGTTCCACGACATCGCCAAGCGCGTCAACAACTGGGGACGCTGGGGCGCCGACGACGAGATCGGCACCCTGAACCTGATCACTCCGGAGGTGGTGCGGGCGGCGGCCGCCGAGGTCCGCGCCGGTCTGCGGATCCCCCTGGCGCTCCCGCTGAAGGAGGACGGGGTGCAGGCGGGGCTGATCCCCGGGCGGGTCAACCCGCTGCACACGATGGTGCAGATCAACCAGGAGCTCTTCGGGCCGGGCACGGTGGCGTGCAGCGACGACGCCGTGACGATGGGCCTCCAGTCGGCCACCCACTGGGACGCCCTGACGCACGTCTCGCACTCGGGCCGCATCTACAACGGCCGCCCCGCCTCCACGATCACCGCACACGCGCGCGCCGAGTTCAGCGGCATCGACAAGGCCACGCCCATCGTCTCGCGGGGCGTCCTGCTGGACGTGGCGCGCGCGAAGGGCCTGGACCGGCTGCCGGGGAGCCACGCGGTGACCCCCGAGGACCTCGCGGAGGCCGAGGAGTTCGGCGGGGTCAGCGTCCGGGCGGGCGACGTCGTCCTGGTCCGCACCGGCCAGATCCAGGTCTACCTGGCGGGCGACAAGCACGGCTACGGCTTCCCGTCGCCCGGACTGTCCGTCCGTACGCCGCAGTGGTTCCACGCCCGAGACGTGGCGGCCGTCGCCAACGACACCCTGACCTTCGAGATCTTCCCGCCGGAGATCGAGAACCTGTGGCTGCCGGTGCACGCGCTGGACCTGGTGGAGATGGGCATGCACCAGGGCCAGAACTGGAACCTCGAAAGGTTGTCCACAGCCTGTGCAGAAGAGAACCGGTACGCCTTCCTGCTGTCGGCCATGCCGGAGCCCTTCGTCGGCGGCGTGGGCACCCCGGTCGCCCCGGTGGCCGTCCTCTGAGGACGATCCGGCCGTACGGCCCGATTCAGCCGTACGGCCCGATTCGGCCGCCGGGGGCGGGGTAGGGAGCGGCCGTCCCATCCCTCACCGCCAGTCCCGGAGGCATCCGTGCCCGAAATGAACGGCCCCTACATGTCCGGCACCCCCTGCTGGATCGACCTGATGGTCCCCGACCAGCAGGCCGCCCTCGACTTCTACCGCGACCTCTTCGGCTGGCAGGGCGAGGTCGGTCCGCCGGAGACCGGCGGGTACTCGGTCTGCACCCTCAAGGGCAAGCCGGTGGCCGGGATCATGCGCGCCTCCAACCCGGACGGAACGGTGCCGGACCCGATGCCGCCGACCGTGTGGACCACGTACCTGGCCACCGACGGCATCGACTCCACCCTCAAGGCGGTCACCGACGCGGGCGGCAGCGTGATGATGGGCCCGATGGACGTCATGGACCTCGGGCGGATGGCCGTCATCACCGACCCGACCGGCGCCGTCGTCGGCCTCTGGCAGTACGGCACCTTCGCCGGGGCGGGCATCGTCAACGAGCACGGCGCGCTGATCTGGAACGAACTGAGCACCGGCGACACCGACGCCGCCGCCGCGTTCTACTCCGCCGTCCTGCCGATCAGCACGGCGAAGTCGCAGATGCCGGGCGCCGAGGGGTACACGGAGTTCAAGGTCGGCGGTCGCTCGGTCGGCGGGATGATGGACCTCGCCGCGCTGCCGGCCGAGGTTCCGCCGCACTGGCTTCCGTACTTCCACGTCGACGACGTGGACGGCGTCCAGGCGGCCGTGGTCCGGGCCGGCGGCAGCGTCAGGGCCCCGGCGTTCGACATGGCGGCCGGCCGGATGGCGGTCCTCTCCGACCCCCAGGGCGGCACCTTCGCCGTGATCACCGCGACCGCCCCGGAATCCCCCGCATAAACAAGCCCGCCGCTTGCCCCGGCCCCCGGCCGGGGCAACGCACCCGGACCCGGACCCGCGCCCTGACCCGGACCCGCGCCCGGACCCGCGCCCGCCCCTGGGCGTCCGGCCCGCGGGCGAGGGCTACAGGTAGGGCAGGACGAAGTCGTAGCCGGCCATGTGGTGCTTGGCGCCGGCCGGGCAGGCGCCCTTGTCCGCGTAGCCGTTCCAGAACAGGCCGTGGCACTTGTCGCAGTACCTCCAGTCGCGCTGGGTGTTCGCGATCTGCACCACGTCGTGCCTCAGGACGAAGTCGTACCCGGCCATGCGGTGGCCGTCGCCGGTGGGGCAGTGGCCGGCGCTGGGCGCGCCGTACCAGAACATGACGAAGCACTTGTCGCAGAACCGCCAGTTGCGCTGGGTGTTCGCGGTCTCGGGCACGTCGTGGGGCAGGTTGAAGTCGAACCCGTCGGCGTCGTGCCCGCCGCCCGCCGCGCAGGCCCCGTCGTTCGGGTAGCCGCGGAAGAACATGCAGTGGCACTTCACGCAGAACCGCCACTTGTCCTGCGTGTCCGCCGCGGCCGCCGGACTGGCGGTCGCGGCGGTCGCGGCGGTCGCTCCCGTGACGGCCAGTCCGGACGCGAGGCCCAGCACCCCTGCGAGCACTGCGCGTCGCGGCGGACGCGGGGATGCTCCGTAGGGACTGTTCAGGATGCTCATACGCCACCGTCTCCCATGCCGGACCACGGACCCACTTCGCAACGGAGAGTATTCACGCGAGTGCTTTTCGTGGTCAACCGGCGCGAAGGAGGCGCCCTCCGGCGCCCCTCGGCCCCCGCCCGAGCCCGCGTGCGCCCGGCCCGCCGACCGCGCCCGCTGCGGTCGCAGCGCTAGCGGTAGCGGGCGGCGGCGGCCGCGAAGGCGGGGGCCTCGGCGGGGGCCAGGGCCGCCACGGCGACCCAGGAGAGGTCGGCGAACTCGATGTCCATACGGCCCTTCGCGTGCAGGCCCGCCGCGCTCGCCCGGACGACGGTGACCGCCGACCGCGGGACCTCCCAGAACTGCTTCATCGCGGGCGTCGACTGCCACACCGGCGAGACGTCCGTGAGGGCGAACCAGCGCCGGTCCGTCACGACGAGGACGTCCGTCGCAGAGCCCCGCGCGTTGGCCCGGCCGATCAGGTACCGGCCGGCCGCGCTCTGCCAGCCGCCCTCCATGCCCTTTCCGTCCGCCGGGTCCGGGCGCCGCTCGGCCGCCGGGTCGTCCCGGCGTTCTTCGTGCGCGCGGGCCCTGAAGAAGTGCTGGAGGGGGCGCGGGAGCTTCTCCTCGATCCGCCGGCCGAGCGCCGCCGGCTCCGGCGGCGCGAGCAGGTCCTCCGGCGGGCTCGGCACGCCCGGACCCGGTTCGCAGGCACATACGGCGATCAACTGCTCGTCGGGCTGGAGGAATTCCTCGGCCTGGCGGCGCCTGTCCTGGTTCAACGCGCTTGCTCCTACCGCTGAGTAACGTCGAGTGCGTCCCCAATTGTCCTCGAAGCGGAATGCTTGGTTACCACCGCCCCCGACACCCCCCTGCGGGATGCATCCCGCAGGCCGATGTCCGTACCCGGGGCGGTCGTTAGGGTCGCGGCATGAACACCTCATCAGGGCATACGGGCGGCGGGCCGCCGGCCTTCCGGTGGCCGGTCGCGGCCCTCTGGACGGGCGCCGCGCTCGGCACCCTCGTACTGTGGAACCTCGCGTACCGCGTCCCCCTCGGCGTCGGGGACAGGATCTTCGAAGTGGGGCCGCTCCTCGCGGTCATCGGCGCGCTGACCGGCGCCCTCCTGGTGCGCCGGGCGCCGCTCACCACCCTCGCCCTGATGCTCCTCGGCACGTACCTGGTGCTCTTCCTCGGCCGCGCCCCCGGTCTCACCCTCGCGACGGTGCTGCCCGCCGCGGTGGCGCTCGGCGCGGTCGCGGCCACCCGTTCGCGCCGGGTGACCCTGTCGGCCGTGAGCATCACCGTCCTGCTGCTGCTCACCGCCCAGTTCGCGCTGCCCGCGACCGGCTCCGCCCTCGTCCTCACCCAGAGCCAGCTGCCGATCGTCGTCCTCGCCTGGCTGATGGGCGATTCCGTACGGCGCGGCCGCGAGGCCGCCGCGCAGGCGCAGGCCCGGGCCACCGAGCAGGCCCTCACCGACGAGCGGCTGCGCATCGCCCGCGAGTTGCACGACATGGTCGCCCACAGCATCGGCGTCATCGCCATCCAGGCCGGGGTCGGCAGCCGGGTCATCGAGACGCAGCCCGCACAGGCCCGCGAGGCGCTGCGGGCCATCGAGGCCACCAGCCGCGAGACCCTCGCGGGGCTGCGCCGCACGCTGGTCGCCCTGCGCCGCGACGAGCCCGCGCCGCTGGATCCCGCGTCGCTGGCGCCCGCGCCGGGCCTGGACGGCGTCGACCGGCTCGCCGCGGCCACCGCGGGCGATACGGGCCTACGGGTGGACGTGGCGTGGTCGGGGGAGCGGCGGCCGCTGCCCTCCGACATCGAGCTGGCCGCGTTCCGCATCGTGCAGGAGGCGCTGACCAACGTGGTCCGGCACGCGCGCGCCGACCGCTGCCGGGTGGAGATCGCGTACGGACGGGACCAACTGGCCCTGGAGATCACCGACGACGGGCGCGGCCTCCCGGAAGGCGCCGCTCCCGGCGCCGGGTTCGGCCTCACGGGCATGCGGGAGCGCACCACCCTGCTGAACGGCCGCTTCGAGGCCGGACCGGGCGACGGCGGGGGCTTCCGCGTCACGGCGGCCCTCCCCCTGGCGCAGCCGGAACCGCCGCAACAACCCGCACGACAGGAACGGGAGGAGAAGGAATGAGCGGCATCCGCGTCCTGCTCGCCGACGACCAGCCCCTGGTCCGCTCGGGGCTGCGCGTCCTGATGGCCGACACCCCGGACCTGGAGGTCGTGGGCGAGGCCGCGAACGGCGCCGAGGCGGTCCGCATGAGCGCCGAGCTCGCCCCCGACGTGGTGGTGATGGACATCCGGATGCCGGAGATGGACGGCATCGAGGCCACCCGCCGGCTCACGGCCGCCGCCCCCGGCGGCGCCCGCGTGCTGATCCTGACCACCTTCGACGAGGACGAGCACGTGTACGGGGCGCTGCGCGCCGGTGCGAGCGGTTTCGCCGTGAAGGACATGGCGCTGGACGACATCCTCGCCGCCGTCCGCGTGGTCGCGGCGGGCGACGCCCTCATCGCGCCCGGTGTCACGCGCCGCCTGATAGCCGACTTCGTCGCGGGCCCGGCGCCCGCCCCCGAGCGCGTCCCGGCGATCACGGGCCGGGAGCAGGAGGTGCTGACCCTGGTGGGGCGGGGGCGGTCGAACAGCGAGATCGCGCAGGACCTGTTCATCACGGTGGCGACGACGAAATCGCACGTGGCCCGGCTGCTGACGAAGCTGGACGCCCGGGACCGGGTACAACTGGTGATCAAGGCCTACGAAATGGGCCTGGTCGCGCCGCCCCAGTAGGGCAGCGCGAGAACCAGCGGGTGGCGGCGTACGGTCGTGCGCGCCCCGAGCGCGGCACGGCAGCCGCCACCCCACGACCCGCACTCGTCAAGGTCTGCCCTTGGCGTCCCCTCGCGACGAATCGCTCAGTACAAGGGTGATCAACAGTTGACGAACCGTCAACACCTCGTTAGAGGTACACGCGCGGTTCCCACGCCGTCGATCCGCAGTCCGCGGGTTTGCCTGCGCGGTCGATCTCGCACCAGATCCGTTTGCCCGCGCCCTCGCGCTGCCAGCCCCAGCGGTCGGCCAGTCCGTCCACCAGCTCCAGCCCGCGCCCGCCCGTGTCGTCCCCGGCGGCCTGCCGGCGGGCCGGGCCGCGGGCGCTGGTGTCGGCGACCTCGACCCGTACGCCCGGCTCCCCGAAGAGCATCCGCAGGACGGCCGGACAACCGGTGTGCACGACCGCGTTGGTGACCAGCTCGGAGATCAGCAGGATGAGTGTCTCGGCGAGCGGTTCGTCGTCCCCTATGCCCGACCCCGCCAGCCGGGACCGCGCCCAGCGGCGGGCCCGGCCGACTTCGGCGGGGTCCGGTCCTACCTCCAGCTGTACCTGAAGCACCTGCACCGCTCACACCATCCGAACCGGCGGACACTTCGCCTCGCGACAGGACGGGATCACCGACTGTGACCCCCTTGCGGAGCAGCATGGTTGACATACAGTCACGACAACAAGCGCTTCGGGCATATTCCAGCGCGAAGGAGTAGGCGTGGTGCATACTGCGCGTCGCTCGCGCTGCTGGGCCGCTCGCATTCCCGGGAGCGTACCGGAGCAGGCCCCGGAGTCCGGGCCGCAATGAGCCGGGCCAAGGACACAAACCGATATCAACTCTCCGTAATCGGACATGCGTCCCGGGCCGTCCCGACCGTGCCCCGTTCCCCGGCTCTTCGTGACAGGGAGCTACCCCCGAGCAGCGGCTGCCGGGTCAGCCGTCGGCCCCCGCCGGGTCAGCAGTCGGCTCAGCCGCCGGCCCCGCCGCCCAGCTCGGCCGCCAGCAGCTCCTCCGCCTCCCCCGCCGTCCGCCACTGCTCGGCGCGCACCCAGGCCCGCTTGAGGTGCAGGTGCACGTCCGCCTCCCACGTGAACCCCATCCCGCCGTGCACCTGGAGGCAGTCGCGGGCGTTGCGCACGGCGGCCTCGTCGGCCAGCAGCTTGGCCCCGGCCACCTCCGCCGGGTCCGCCGTCACCGCCGCCGCGTAGACCGCCGTACGGGCCACCTCCGCCCGCACCAGCATCTGCGCGCACAGGTGCTTGACCGCCTGGAACGCCCCGATCGGCTGCCCGAACTGTTCGCGCTCGCGCCCGTACCGCACCGCCAGCTCCACCGTGCGCAGCGCGCTGCCGGCCTGGAGGGCGGCCGTCAGCAGCGCGCCCTCGTCGCGGTACGCCTCCCCGCCGGCCGCCCGCGGAGCCACCCGGTGCAGCGGGGTGAGCGGGTCCGCCGAGGGCACCGGCTCACCCGAAGGGAACGACGGCGTGCCGAGCACCGCGTCCGCCTCCCCGAGGTGGGCCACCAGCGACCCGCGCAGGTCGAACGCCGTGACCACCGCCCGCCCCTGCGCCGCCCCCTCGACCGTCCCCGCCGCCAGGTGCGTGGCGACCAGCGGCCCCGGCAGCAGCGCCCGGCCCGCCTCCTCGAAGACGAGGACCGCCTCGGGCAGCCCCAGCCCGACCCCGCCCCGCTCCTCCGGGAGCCGCAGCGCGAAGAACCCGGTCTCGCCGAGCTCCCGCCACAGCCCCCGGTCCAGGGCCCCGCCCGCGTCCACCGATGCCCGCAGCGCCTCGCGCCCGTACCGGCCCGCCAGCAGGTCCCGTACGCCGGCCCGCAGGTCGCGCTGCTCGTCCGTCAGCCGGAAGTCCACGGCCCTCACCGGCCCTTCGGGAGGCCGAGGATCCGCTCGGCGACGATGTTCCGCTGGATCTGCGAGGTGCCCGCCGCGATCGTGTACGAGAGGGACGAGAGCCGGTCCAGGGCCCACTCGCCGTCCAGCGCGAGGGAGTCCGCGCCGAGCACCTCGGCGGCGGCGTCGTACAGCTCCTGGCGCGCGTGCGAGTAGGCGAGCTTGAAGACGGAGCCGCCGACGCCCGGCACCCCGCCCGAGGCCTCGGACTCGCTGACGTTCCACTGGGTGAGCCGCCACAGCGCGCCGAACTCCCCGTACAGCCGCCCGAGCCGGCGCCGCAGCACCGGATCGTCCCAGCGGCCGTTCGCCTTCGCCGTGCGCGCGAGCTCGCCCAGGGTGCGGCGGCAGGCCACGACCTCGCCGACGAAGGCCGTCCCCCGCTCGAAGGAGAGGGTGACCATGGTGACGCGCCAGCCGTCGTTCTCGTCCCCGACCCGGTTCGCGACGGGCACCCGGACCTCGTCGAGGAACACCTCCGCGAACTCGGCCGATCCGGCGAGGGTGCGCAGCGGCCGGACGGTGACCCCGGGCGCGTCCATGGGCATGGCCAGCCAGGAGATCCCGCGGTGCTTGGGGGTCTCCGCACTGACGGGAGCCGTCCGCACGAGCAGCTCGCACCAGTCGGCGACCTCCGCGTGCGAGGTCCAGATCTTCGAGCCGGTGATCACGTAGTCCTCGCCGTCGCGCACGGCGCGCGTGCGCAGCGCGGCCAGGTCGGAGCCCGCGCCCGGCTCGCTGAACCCCTGGCACCACACCTCGTCCCCGCGCAGTACGGGCGGCAGCCAGCGCGCCCGCTGCGCGGCCGTGCCCTCGGCGGCGATGGTCGGGCCGGCGTGCAGGAGTCCGACGAAGTTGGCGCCGACGTACGGGGCGCCGGCGCGCTCGGTCTCCTCCAGGAAGATCAGGTGCTGGGTGGGGGTGGCCCCGCGCCCGCCCGCGTCCACGGGCCAGTGCAGGCCGGCGTACCCGGCGTCGTGGAGGCGGCGCTGCCAGCCGGTGTCGTACGCGCGCCGGCCGGGCCAGTCGTCGGGGGACGGCTTGGCGGGCAGCTCGGGCAGGGTCTTGCCGAGCCACTCGCGCAGCCGGGCCCGGAAGCCCCGCTCCTCCTCCGTGTACGTCAGGTCCATCAGACGAGGTCCAGGCCGAGCATGCGGATGGCGTTGCCGCGCATCAGTTTGTGGACCGTCTCGTCGTCCAGCCCCTTCACGTGGTCGAGGGCGACCTCCTTGGTGTGCGGGAAGGTCGAGTCCACGTGCGGGTAGTCGGTCTCGAAGGTGGCGTTGTCGCGGCCGACGACGTCGAGCGAGGCGATGCCGTGCTTGTCGCGGAAGAAGCAGCAGAACATCTGCCGGTAGTAGTACGTGGACGGCGGCTCGGGGATCAGGTCGCGGACCCCGCCCCAGGCGCGGTGCTCCTGCCAGACGTCGTCGGCGCGTTCGAGGGCGTACGGGATCCAGCCCATCTGGCCCTCGCTGTACGCCAGCTTCAGCGTCGGGAACTTCACCAGCACCCCGCTGAACAGGAAGTCCATCATCGAGGCCATGGCGTTGTTGAAGCTGAGCGAGGCCTGGACGGCGGGCGGCGCGTCGGGCGAGGCGGCGGGCATCTGGGAGCTGGACCCGATGTGCATGTTGACGACCGTGCCCGTCTCCTGGCAGACGGCGAAGAAGGGGTCCCAGTAGCCGGAGTGGATGGAGGGCAGCCCCAGGTACGTCGGGATCTCGGAGAAGGTCACGGCGCGCACCCCGCGGGCGGCGTTGCGCCGGATCTCGGCGACGGCGAGGTCGATGTCCCAGAGCGGGATGATGCAGAGCGGGATGAGCCGGCCGCCGCTGTCGCCGCACCACTCCTCGACCATCCAGTCGTTGTACGCGCGCACGCAGGCGAGGGCGACCTCCTTGTCGTGGGCCTCGGCGAAGGTCTGGCCGCAGAAGCGCGGGAAGGTCGGGAAGCAGAGCGAGGCCTCGACGTGGTTGAGGTCCATGTCGGCGAGGCGCGCCTTCGGATCCCAGCAGCCGCGCCGCATCTCCTCGCGCGTGATCCCCTCCAGGGTCATGTCGTCGCGGTCGAAGCCGACGGCCGCGATGTTGCGCTTGTACGGGAACTTCAGGTCCTCGTAGATCCACCAGTCGGTCGGCGGGCCGTCGGGGTCCATGGAGATCACGTACTTGCCGCCGGTGTACTGGAGCTCCCCGATCCCGGCGGTGAGCGCCTTGGGCCCGCGGTCGCGGTACTTGGCCGGCAGCCAGACGTCGAAGAGGTGCGCGGGTTCGATGACGTGGTCGTCGACGCTGATGATCCGAGGCAGTTCCAGTTCCATGGTGTCCCCTCGCGAGCCGATGAATCCGGTGAATCTGATGGAGCGTCAGAAAGCACGCTAGCCCCGCCACCCCTGGACCGACAAGCGCCGGAGCCCTACGCTCTGCGCTGGATCTGACGACACGTCAGTTACGGGAGGCTGGGGATGGCGGACACCAAGGACACGGCGATACGGCTGAGCCACTCCCCCACCCTGTGGGAGCTGGTCGCGGCGCGGGCCGCGCTGAGCCCCGGCGCCACCGTGCTCATCGAGGCGGCCGACGACCCCGCCGACGACCGGAAGCTCACCTTCGCCGAGCTGCGCGACCGCTCCGAGCAGGTCGCGGCGGGGCTGTACGAGATGGGCGTACGGCCGGGCACCGTCGTCGCCTGGCAGCTGCCCACCCGGATCGAGACGGTGCTGCTCTCCCTCGCCCTGGCCCGGATCGGGGCCGTCCAGACCCCGGTGATCCCCTTCTACCGGGACCGCGAGGTGGGCTTCGCGCTGCGCGAGTCCAAGGCCGAGTTCTTCGCCGTCCCGGGCGTCTGGCGGGGCTTCGACCACACCGCGATGGCCGAGCGCCTCGGCGCGCGCGGGGTCTTCGAGGCGTACGGGACCCTGCCGACGGGCGATCCGGCCGTACTCCCCGCGCCCCCGTCCGAAGGCACGTCCGTCCGCTGGATCTACTGGACCTCGGGGACCACCTCCGACCCCAAGGGGGTCCTGCACACCGACCGCTCACTGATCGCGGGCGGCTCCTGCCTGGCCCACGCCCTGCGGCTGAGCCCGGCCGACGTCGGCTCGATCGCCTTCCCGTACGCGCACATAGGCGGCCCGGACTACCTGGTGATGCTGCTCCTGTACGGCTTCCCCGCGGTCCTCTTCGAGAAGTTCGCCATGCCGGACGCGCTGGCCGGCTACCGGCGCCACGGGGTCACGGTGGCCGGCGGCTCGACGGCCTTCTACTCGATGTTCCTGACGGAGCAGCGCAAGGACCCGGGGTCCAGGCTCATCCCGACCCTGCGCCTGCTCGCGGGCGGCGGCGCCCCGAAGCCCCCGGAGATCTACCACGCGGTCGTCCGCGAACTGGGCTGCCGGCTGACCCACGGCTACGGCATGACCGAGGTCCCGATGATCACCATGGGCGCCCCGGACGACACCCCGGAGCACCTCGCCACGACGGAGGGCCGCCCACCGGCCGGCATGTCGATCCGCATCACGGCGCCCGACGGCCGCATCCTGCCCCCGGACACGGACGGCGAGGTCCGGCTGCGCGGCGAGGCGGTCTGCCGGGGGTACCTGAACCGGGAGGAGCGCCCTGCGGAGGTCTTCGACGCCGACGGGTACCTGATCACCGGCGACCTCGGCCACCTGACGCCGGACGGCTACCTCGTCCTCACCGGCCGCAGCAAGGACGTGATCATCCGCAAGGGCGAGAACGTCTCCGCGAAGGAGATCGAGGACCTCCTGCACCTGCTCCCGGGCATCGGCGACGTGGCCGTGATCGGCCTCCCGGACCCGGAGCGCGGCGAACGCGTCTGCGCGGTCGTGGAACAGCCACCGGGAGCGGCCCCCCTGACCCTCCCGCAGCTGACGGCCCACCTCCGCGCCCAGGGCCTGGCCCCCCACAAACTGCCGGAACAGCTGGAACGGGTCGAAGCCCTCCCCCGCAACGAAGCCCTCCGCAAGGTCCTGAAGTACAAACTCCGCGAACGCTTCGCCTAGGGGGTGTCCGGGGGGATCACGGCGGCCCCGCGGCGCGCGGCACCTCGACGCGGCCGCGCGGCCCGCACCGCGCGGCCCCGTAGCGCCGACGGGGCCGCTGACACGGCTGCGGGTGCGGCTGCGGCTGCCGCTACGCGTCCGGGGCTTCGACGCCGCAGTACGCGGCGAAGGCCGTCAGGATCTCGTCCTCCGTGATGCGGCCGTCGGCGTCGGCGTCCAGGGCCGTCCCGATCTGCGCCGCCAGTTCGGCCGGCGTGCCCAGGACGCGCAGGACGCGGGCCGCCGCGGCCGGGGTCGTGCCGCGGCCGTCCTCGTCCGCCACCGCGATCACCCCGTGCAGGAACGGGCGGGCGATCTCCGCGAACCGCTGCGGGTTGTCCCGCAGCCGCTTCGCCGCCCCGGTGATGAACTCCTCGCGGGTGACCCGCTGGTCCCCGTCGACGTCCGCGATCCCGGCCATCCCCTGCCAGAACGCCTCCGCCCCCGCGAAGAGGTACTGGCCCCTGTCCGACCGCGCGGCGGTGCCGAATTCGGCCAGCACCGCCCTCGCGGCCGCGCTGAAGTCCTCGCGGTCGATGTATCCGTTCCCGTCCTGGTCGAACGTGGCAAACCGGGCGGCGATCTTGCGCTCGTATTCTGCGCTGTCCATATGCGGCGTTCCGCCTTCACATGTGCGGTGGAGTTCACTTCAAGACAAGGCAGGAGCGTAAGGCCTACGTGGCCTGCCCGTTAAGCGAAGTCGGCAAGCAGGTGGCCGCATCGAACCCGCGCACGGGAAGCGTGACGGGGCGCGTACACCTGTACCCGTGTGCCGCGTCCGGCCCCACCGTTCACACCCCGCACCTCGGTTATCACGGAGAGCGCTCTTCCAGGGCCGCGTTCCCCCAAAACGGGCGCGAACCCGCCTCTGGCGACTACATTCGAGGCGTCGACACACGGCTGGGGGCAGTTATGCCGAAGGACGTACCACCTCGCTGGGACCGCCGCATGCAGCAGCGCCTCGCCCGCGGCGAGGCCGCCGCGCTCGGAGAGCTGTACGACCGCTTCGCCTCGCTCGTGCACAGCCTGGCGCACCGGGTCCTCGGCGACGAGACGGCGGCGGACCGCATCACCCGCGAAGTGTTCGGCTACATCTGGGAGAACCCCGACGCGTACGACCCCAAGCAGGGCTCCATGCGCTCCTGGGTCGCCCGGATCACCCAGGGCCAGGCCGTGGCCCGGCTGCGCCAGGCCGAACTCGGCCGCGGCTCGCGCGAGGAGCTCGAACAGAAGGTGCGCAGTGCCAGCGCCGCCGCCCGCGCGGACTACATCGTCACGTCCATGCCCGCACCGCTGCGCGCCGCGCTGGAGCTCGCGTACTTCAAGCGCCGCGACTACCGGCAGGCCGCCGCCGACCTCCGCATCAGCGAGGACGAGGCCCGGCGCCGGCTGCGCCTGGGCCTCCAACTGCTGTCGACCGCCAACGTCTTCCCGCAGGAGGACGCCGCTCCGCCCGGATACGGCCCGCCAGGATATGGAACACCCCGATGAACGGCCCCGCCGACCCGCCCGACGAGGGATACGAGGAGCAGCGCCCCGCCGGTCCGGCGCGCATACCGGGTCCGCGCGGGGCCGCCGACGACCTCGATCCGCGGCACGCACCGGAGCCGCTGCCCGAGCCGCCGCGCACCCACGCCGTACTGAAGTCCCTGCTCGGCGCGTGGGCCCTCGCGGCCTGCTCCGCCGAGGAGACCCAGGCGGTCGAGGACCACCTCACCGAGTGCGCGCAGTGCGCCGAGGAGGCGCTGCGGCTGCGCGACGCCGTGGGCCTGCTGCACCCCGAGGAGAGCCTGGACCTGAAGCCGCTGCTGCGGTCGCGGGTGCTGGAGGACTGCCTCGGCAGGCGGCCCGCCCGCATCCCGGTGCCGGCGTGGGCGAACCCGTACGACACGGAGACCGCGCGGCTCGACGCGCTGCTGCGGGACTTCGGCGACTCGGAGTGGCAGACCCCCGTACGGCTGAAGTGGTTCGAGGAGGAGCGGCGGCGCTCGCGCCGGACGACGGTGGCCGGGGTCATCGGGCACCTGCTGACGGTGGACGGGATGGTCGCGACGGCGCTGGGCCTGGACGACCCGCTGGGCCCGGAGGCCCCGTCGGGCGCCACGGACCGTACGGAGCACTACTGGAGCTCCGCCGGGCAGCCCATCACCCGGCAGATCCGCGAGCCGTGGCGGGAACAGGGCCACACGCTCCTGCGGACGGTGTCGTTCGCGGGCCGGGGCGTCGGGGAACTGTCGGTGGACTACGGTCCCTTCGCGCTGCCGCTCGAGGACGCGTTCCTGGAGCGCGCCTTCGAGTGCTGGGTGCACGCGTGGGACATCGCGGAGGCGGTGGACTACCCGTACGACCCGCCGTCCGGACCCCACCTCAACCGGATGATCGACCTGGCGGCGCGGCTGCTGCCGAGCGCGCTGGCCCACCGGCGCCGGGCGGGCCTCGCGGCCCCGGTCCGCGGCCTGGTCGCGGCGGGCGCACCGGGGCGGACCCTGCACCTGGAGATCGAGGGGGCGGGCGGCGGCAGCTGGGACATCGCCCTGGACTCCCCGGCGGCGAAGACTTCGCCGGAGCACACCGTGGCGCAGATCGCGCTGGACGGCGCCGAGTTCTGCCAGCTGGCCGCCGGGCACATCTCCCCGGAGGAAGCGGCCGTGGGACAGCGCGGCGACCGCGAGGCCATCCGCGACGTCCTCTTCGCGGCGGCGTCGCTGAGCCGCCTCTAGGGGGTGTCCGCAGGGCCCCGCCGGTTCGGCCCGGCGGAGCCCCGCGGAGCCCGGGACCCCGGGGCCCCGGGTGGCCCGGGACCTACGCGAAGACGACCGTGCGGGTGCCGTTCAGGAGCACGCGGTGCTCGCTGTGCCACTTCACGGCCCGCGCCAGCGCCTGGCACTCCACGTCGCGCCCGATCGCCACCAGCTGGTCCGGCGTCACCTCGTGGCCGACCCGCTCGACCTCCTGCTCGATGATCGGGCCCTCGTCCAGGTCGGCCGTCACGTAGTGCGCGGTGGCACCGATCAGCTTCACACCGCGCGCGTGCGCCTGGTGGTACGGCTTCGCGCCCTTGAAGCTCGGCAGGAAGGAGTGGTGGATGTTGATGATCCGCCCGCTCAGCTCCTTGCACAGGGTGTCCGACAGCACCTGCATGTAGCGGGCCAGCACCACGAGCTCGACGTTCTCGTCCCGGACCAGGGCCAGCAGCTGCGCCTCCGCGTCCGCCTTCGTCTCCTTCGTCACCGGGATGTGGTGGAAGGGGACGCCGTACGAGCGCACCAGCTCGGCGAAGTCGGTGTGGTTCGAGACCACCGCCGCGATCTCGACCGGGAGCGCGCCGATGCTGGAACGGAACAGCAGGTCGTTCAGGCAGTGCCCGAACTTCGACACCATCAGCACGATCCGCATGCGCTCGTCGGAGAGGTGCAGCTGCCAGTCCATCCGGAACGAGTCGCCGATCGCGGCGAAGCTGGCCCGCAGCTTGTCGAGCGTCACCGGAGCGTCGGCGGAGAAGTGGACCCGCATGAAGAAGAGGCCGGTGTCGTGGTCGCCGAACTGCCGGCTGTCCTCGATGTTGCACCCGGTCATGAACAGGTAACTGGACACGGCGTGCACGATGCCCTGCTTGTCCGGGCATGACAGGGTCAGTACGTACTGCTGGGGGGCCTGGGCCTGCGGGTCGTCGCTCATGACCCCACAGCCTTTCACACCCCGCGGCTCACGCCGCGCGGGTCAGGATCCGCAGCACTTCCAGTGACCGCGGCGGCTCGTCCGGTTCGTCCCCGTCCGCCGTCGCCAGCCGTACGTGCGCCTCGCGCGCGGCACGTACCGCCTCGGGCCAGGCGTGGTGCTCCAGGTAGGCGGAGACGGGGGCGTCGGGCCCGACCTGGTGCAGGATCCGCAGCACCCGCAGCACCGCGAGGTCCACGAGCGCGGCCTCCTGGGCGTCGCGGAATATCGTGCCGACGTACTTGTCGGCCGACCAGCTGTCGAGCCAGGTGTCCTCGACGAGGCGGTACACGGCGTCGGTGACGTCCCCGTACCCCTCGACACCGGCGAGCCAGGTCTCCTCGTGGAAGACCGGGTCGGAGAGCATGTGGAGCGCCGAGCGCACGTTGCTGCGCCAGCGCCACCACGGCATGTCGTTCAGGGGCATGCCGCCCATGGTGGAGGAGCGGCCACCGCGGCGGGAAGAGTTCTTCGAACCTTGGGCGAATGTCACGCTTGCGATGTTACGTTCACGGCTTGCGCGATCTTGAAGCACCTGTGCGCAATCCGCCCCCGGCAATTCACCTTTGCGTCACCCCGCGTTGTGTCCATCTCACTCTCCAGTTACCCCTGGGGCGGAAGCGTGCATGGACATGACCGAATGGCGACGCACCGCTTCCCTGACCCGCACCTTGGTGGCAACGGCGATGGGCACCTGTCTCGTCGCCGGATGCGGGGTCCTCCCCGGGGGCTCGGGGGGCTCCGGGGGCACCATCACGGTCATGACCTTCGCGCCGCAGGACACCAAGGCGACCAACATGCCCGGAATGCCGGGGATGGCCAAGGCTTATGAGGCGTGGGTCAACTCCAAGGGCGGTATCAACGGTCACAAACTGCGCGTACTGACCTGCAACGAGAAGAACACCCCGAACGGCGCCGCCGACTGCGCCCGCAAGGCCATCGACGAGAAGGCCGTCGCGGTCGTCGGCTCGTACAGCCAGCACGGACGCGCCTTCATGGCCCCGCTGGAGGCGGAGGGCATCCCCTTCATAGGCGGGTACGGAGTCTCCTCCGAGGAGTTCCAGAGCACCCTCTCCTTCCCGGTCAACGGCGGTCAGCCCGTCCTCCTCGCCGGCGCCGGACACCAGCTCGGCAAGGCGTGCAGCCAGGTGGCCATCGTCCGCCCGGACACCCTCGCGGGCGACTCCATGCCGATCCTGCTCAACTCCGGCCTGAAGCTCAACAAGGCGCCCGAGGCCAACGACATCCGGGCCGCCGAGGACTCCGCGGACTACATCGCGCAGGCCCGCGAGGCCCTGGCCAACTCCACCGGCGGCAAGGACCGGGGGTGCGTGACCGCCGTCCTCGGCGAGCGCACGGAGACGTTCTTCGACGCCTTCCGGCGCGAGGACAGCAAGCACAAGAACCCGCAGATCTCCTCGGTCCTCGGCAGCGTCAGCCAGGCCGTGGTCGACCGCACCGGCGGCCGGGAGAGCCCCTTCGAGGGCGCGTACGTCACCAGCTGGTACCCGGTGTCCACGGACGCGCTGTGGGAGCCGATGCGGAAGGTGATCTCCGACCACGCCTTCGGCAACGACGCCGTGGACCCGGACGACAGCGGGACGCAGACCACCTGGATCGCGTACACCGTGCTCAGCGAGACCCTGAAGCGGTTCAAGCCCGACGAGGACGTCACGGCGCGCAAGATGGCGCGCATGCTGAACCAGGGGGAACCGGTCAAGACCGGCGGGCTGACCCCGGACCTGAGCTGGCGCTACAAGGACATGCGCGCCGTCGCCGGCTTCCCGCGCATGGTGAACGGGCGCGTCAACTTCCAGGTCGTCCAGTCGGGCCGGCTGGTCGCCCAGCAGGGCGGCGAGCAGTCGATGGACATGACGGAGACCCTGGAGCAGGCGCCCCGCGCCGCGTAACGCTCCGCCGGGGACTACAGCTGGGACTTGTCCCGCTTGGTGAGGCCGTACTTGGCCGCGATCGTGTTCCACAGGGTCGCGGCCGACTCCTTCGCCTTGGTCGCCTCGCCGCTCGCCTTGTTGCCCTCGTTGGCGTTGCCGGTGCCCTTGGCCTGCCCGTCCTTGCAGCCCTTCTTGTCGCCGGCGGTGTCGTCCGCCCAGGCCGCGTAGCTGTTGTCGGCGGCCCCGGAGGACTGCCAGGCCTTGGTGAGGGAGGCGGCCAGCTTCGCGTTGTCGGGGAGCTGGTCCATCTTCAGGTCCTGGAGGCGGGTGACGAGCTCCTCGCGCTGGCGGGCGGCGTCGCGCAGGTCGGAGGCCGCCTGGCCGAGGTTGCGGCAGCCCTTGATGTCGTCGACGGAGCGGATCACGGCGGCGCGGCTGTCGTTGCTGTCCGCGAGGAGCTTGTCCAGCTGGACCGCCTGGGAGCGGGCCGGGTCCACGGGTGCCTCGGCGGCCGCCGCGGCCGAGCTTCCGGCGCTGGGGGCCGCGCCCGCGGCCGCGGGGTCGTTGTTCTGCTTCTTGCCGTCGCTGAGCAGCGCGCCGACGCCGAGCCCGACGACGGCCAGGCCGATGACGACGGCGCCGATCACCCAGGCCGGCACCCGCCGGGTCGCCTCCGGCCGGGGCTGGGGCGGGGGCGGGGGCGGGGCGTACTGCGGCTGCGGCTGCTGGTGGGCCTGGGGCTGGGCCTGGGCCTGGGGCTGAGGCGGTACGGGCCGCTGCCCGCGCGGCGGATACCCCCGCGGCGGCGGCTGCCGCAGCACCGGCTCCTGTACGGGCGGCAGCTGGCGCGTGTGCCCGGCATCGGCGCCGCCCTCCTCACGGAACAGCGCGTCGAACCCGTCGGTGACGGGCGGGATGTACTGCGTGGCCGCCTCGTGGTGCGCGGCCCCGCCCGGTACGGGCGGAATGTACTGGGTCGCACCCTCGTCCGGCCCGGTTCCGCCCGGTACGGGAGGAATGTACTGAGTGGCGGCCTCACCGTGCGCGGGCGCAGCCGGTACCGGCGGGATGTACTGGGTCGCACCTTCGTCGTGCGCGGGCCCCGCCGGTACCGGCGGGATGTACCGGGTCGCACCCTCGCCGTGCGCGGGCCCGGCCGGGACCGGCGGGATGTACTGGGTCGCACCCTCGCCATGCGCGGGCCCGGCCGGGACCGGCGGGATGTACTGGGTGACCGCCTCGGGCAGCGGCGGGTAGCCGTGCCCGTGCGGATCCCCCGGCCCCTCGTAGCCGGGTCCCACCACGTGCCCGGGCGCCGCCTCGCCCGACACGGGCGGATACCCGTACGCGGGCCGGCCCGGCCCGCCCGGCTGGGCCTGGTCCGGATGCGGCTGCCCCGGCGCGGGCGGGTAGCCGTACGCCGGCGCGGGCGGCGGGGGGTAGCCGTCTGCGGGCTGCGGGTACGCCGGGTCGGGGCCCCATGGCGCACCAGCCTGCGGGCCGCCGCCCTGTCCGCTCTCCGTCACCGGGACTCCTTCGCCGACCACTCCGGTATTCCGAATCGTCGGCTCACGCTACCCGGTCACCCCCCGCCACCGGAGGTCACCTACGCCACCACCTCCAGGCGAGCGGTGAATTCGCGGGCCGCCGGCTCGTCGCGGTACGGGGCCAGCCGGGTCCGGAAGTCGTCCAGGTACTCCGCGCCCCGGTTCGAGCGGAGCCCCGACAGCAGGTCGGCCGCCTTCGCGGCCGTCTGGCACGCCTGCTCCACCTCACGCTGCTGCACCTGCGCCGCCGCCAGCAGCAGCATCCCGATCGCCCGGCGCCGCGCCTTGCCCGCCGGGAGCCCGCGCAGCGCCTCCTCCGCCTGCCGGGCCGCCGCGTCCGCCTGCCCCAGGTCCCGGTGGCAGTGCGCCAGCTCGTCCGCGAGGTACGCCGCGTCGAAGTGCCGGATCCACACCGGGTCGTCGCCCGACTCCGGCTCCGCCCGCTCCAGCGCGGTCACCGCCCGCGAGGACAGCACCGCCGTCGCCCGGGTGTCGCCCAGCAGTGCGTGCCCGCGCGCCTCGGCGGCGTAGAACATCGCCTCCACCCGCGGCGTGACCTGCCCGCGGGTCCCCTCCTGCGCGGCCCGCGCGAGCTGCGCGATCTCCCGCGGATTGCCCAGTTCCGCCGCGAGGTGGCTCATGGACGCCGCGAGCACGTAGCCGCCGTACGCCCGGTCCCCGGCCGCCTGTGCCAGCCGTAGCGCCTGGATGTAGTAGCGCTGCGCCAGGCCCGGCTGGCCGGTGTCCACCGCCATGTAGCCGGCCAGCTCGGTCAGTCTGGCCACCGCCGCGAACAGCGCCCGCCCGACCGGCTCCCGGTACGAGCCGCCGATCAGCCCGGACACCACGGAGTTGAGGTAGTGCACGACGACGGGCCGCACGTGCCCGCTGCCGAAGCGGTGGTCGAGGTCCTTGAGGGCGTCGGTGGTCGCCCGTACCGCCTCCACGTCCGGCATCCCGACGCGCGAGCCGCCGCTGCGTGCCACCTGCGCGTCGGCGCCGGTGATCAGCCAGTCGCGGCTCGGCTCGACGAGCGCCGAGGCCGCCACGCTGGAGCCCGAGAGGAAGTCGCGGCGGCCGACGTCGCTCCGCCACAACTCGCTGACCTGCTCGATGGCGCCGATGACGGTCGGGGAGAACTGCAGGCCGATGCCGGAGGCGAGGTTCTTGCCGTTGGCCATGCCGATCTCGTCGATGGTGACGGTCCGGCCGAGTTTTCGCCCCAGCGCCTCGGCGATGATGCCGGGCGCCCGGCCGCGCGGCTGCTGGCCGCGCAGCCACCGGGCCACGGATGTCTTGTCGTAGCGGAGATCGAGGCCGTGTTCGGCCCCGCACATGTTGACGCGCCGGGCGAGCCCGGCGTTCGAGCACCCGGCTTCCTGGATGAGCGCCTGAAGCCGTTCATTCGGCTGGCGCGCGACGAGAGGCCTGGCTGCCATGAAAACCCCCAGTAGCCGCGGGTGATCGTTGGAATGATCACTTCCCGCCTGATGTGCGGAGAATCATCCGCTCTGCGTCGTGTCGCTACCCAACTCCGGCGCCCCGACCTCCTACGCGCCCCCACGCGTGCTCCAGTGCGCCCCGTATGCAGGATCGATGCTCCGTCCACCGGCCGGTTGACGCCCGTAACCCCGGGTGACCCCGGGAGTTGTGATGGGCGTGGAAGAGACCATCGGAGTCACGGAGACCGCACCCATCCCCAAGCAGCGCGGCGAGCAGCTGCTGGACCATGCCGTGCGGTACGCGGAAGAACGGCACTGGGACGTCTTCGCCGGCACCTGGCTGGAGTCCGCGGACGGGCGGGAGGTGTGCTCCTGCGGGGCGCAGGACTGCCCGGCGCCCGGCGCCCACCCCCCGGTGAAGGACTGGGCGGCGCTGGCCACGGGCAGCGCCGTCCAGGTGCGGCGGATCTGGGCGAAGCGGCCCGAGGCCTCGATCCTGCTGCCGACGGGCCGGACGTTCGACGCGCTGGACGTGCCGGACTCGGCCGGGTTCCTGGCGCTGGCGCGCCTGGAGCGGATGGAGCGCACCCTCGGGCCGGTCGCCCTGACGCCCGACCACCGGATGCTGTTCTTCGTCCTGCCGGGCGCCGGGGCGAAGGTGCCGGACCTGGTGCGGGGGCTCGGCTGGTCGCCGGCCTCGATCGATCTGGCCGCGCGCGGCGAGGGCGAGTACGTGGCCGCCCCGCCCACCCGCTTCGGCGGCCGGGGCGCGGTCCAGTGGGCGCGCCGGCCCACCCCGGCCAACCGGTGGCTGCCGGACACGGAAGAGCTGATCGCGGCGCTGGCGTACGCCTGCGGGCGCGAGGCGGCCGCGGACCGGGACCGGCGGGGCGCCTGACGCCCGATCGGCAAGATCGCAGGTCAGGACCGGGATGTTCGTGTCCGGAAACTCATGACATAAGTAACTGCCCAGCCTGTCCCCGCCCTCCTATCGTGAGGAGGGCAAGACCACGGGGATCAGGACGAGAGGCAGGCGCACATGCCGGACCAGGCAGTTGCGACGGGTGGGACGGACGGACCGGGCGGCGCGCGACCCGCGCCGTCCGCCGGACGGGCGGCGGTACGGGTCGAGGGCCTGTGGAAGCGCTTCGGCGACCAGGTCGCGGTCGCGGGGATCGACCTGGAGCTGCCCGCGGGTCAGTTCATCGGCCTGGTCGGGCCGAACGGCGCGGGCAAGACGACGACGCTGTCGATGGTGACCGGGCTGCTGCGCCCGGACATGGGGCGGGTCCTCGTCGCCGGGCACGACGTGTGGAGCGACCCGGTCGAGGTGAAGTCGCGGATCGGCGTGCTGCCGGAGGGCCTGCGGCTGTTCGAGCGGCTGTCGGGCCGCGAGCTGCTCGGCTACATGGGCCGGCTGCGGGGGCTGCCGGGCGAGGAGACGGACAAGCGGGCCACGCAGCTGCTGGACGTCCTGGACCTCGCGGGCTCGCAGCACAAGCTGGTCGTGGACTACTCGACGGGCATGCGGAAGAAGATCGGCCTGGCCGCCGCCCTGCTGCACAACCCCGAAGTCCTGTTCCTGGACGAGCCGTTCGAGGGCGTGGACCCGGTGTCGGCGCAGACCATCCGCGGGGTGCTGGAGCGGTACACCTCGTCCGGCGCCACGGTCGTCTTCTCCTCCCACGTGATGGAGCTGGTCGAGTCGCTGTGCGACTGGGTGGCCGTCATGGCCGCCGGCCGGATCCGCGCCGCGGGCCCGCTGGCCGACGTACGGGGCGACGCGCCCTCGCTGCAGGCCGCGTTCCTGGAGCTGGTCGGTGCGGGCGGGCGCGACGCGGGCGACTCCCTGGACTGGCTCGGCGGGCAGGCGGCCCGATGAGCGCCGCATCCACCTCCGCCCCGGCGGCCGGGCACGCCTCGGCCGCGGCCCCGGCCGCCGCTCCCGCGGTCAACCTGACCTCGGTCTTCGTCCGCCTCAAGCTGTCGCTGATGCGCAACGGGCTCAAGGGCTCGTCCAAGCGCAAGGCCGCGTACTTCACCTCGCTGGCGCTGTCGCTGGCGGTGGCCTGCCTCGCGATGATCGGCCTGGCCGTGCTGCACGGGAACGCGCACGCGGGCACGGTCGTCGTGCTGCTCGCGGCGATCCTGGCACTGGGCTGGACGTTCATGCCGCTGTTCTTCCCGACCGGGGACGAGACGCTCGACCCGAGCCGGCTGGTCATGCTGCCGCTGCGGCCGCGGCCGCTCGTACGGGCCCTGCTGGCCTCCTCGCTGGTCGGCATCGGCCCGCTGTTCACGGTCTGCCTGGCGGTGGGCTCGGTGGCGGCCGTCGCGCGGGGCGCGGCGGGCATCGTGGCGGCCGTGGTGGCCGTGCCGCTGCTGGTGCTGGGCTGCGTCGCGCTGGCCCGCGCGGTGGCCACGGCCAACGTCCGGCTGCTGTCCAGCCGCAAGGGGCGCGACCTCGCGCTGCTCAGCGGTCTGCTGATCGCGATCGGCGCGCAGCTGGCGAACTTCGCCAGCCAGCGCCTGTTCCAGTCGGGCGGGCTGGAGCAGCTGGAGCCGGCCGAGGCCGTGGTGCGGTGGCTGCCGCCCGCGACGGCCGTCGGCATGGTGGACTCGGCGAGCGAGGGCGCGTACGGGGTGGCCGCGGGCCAGCTGGCCGTGACCGTCCTCGCGCTGGTCCTGCTGCTGCGGTTCTGGGAGCGGAGCCTGACCGCGCTGATGGTCACCCCGGACGGGTCGACGATCGCGGCGGCGAAGCCGTCGGGGAAGCGGGAGTCCGCGGGAGGCGCCGGTGTCTGGGCGTTCCTGCCGGCCGGTCGGACGGGCGCGGTCATGCAGCGCACGCTGCGGTACGTGGTGCGCGACCCGAAGACGAAGTCGGCGTGGGTGACGGCCCTGGCGGTCGGCGCGATCGTCCCGGTCTTCAACGCCCTCCAGGGCACGGGCTCGCTGTACCTGGGCTGCTTCGGCGCGGGCATGCTCGGCATGCAGATGTACAACCAGTTCGGGCAGGACACCTCGGCGTTCTGGATGGTCGCGCAGACCATCTCGACCCCGCGGGAGGCGTTCGAGGAGCTGCGCGCCCGCGCGTACGCCCTGGCCCTGGTGACCGTCCCGTACACGGTCGTGCTCATGGCGGTCACGGCGGCGCTCGTGCACGACTGGAGCGGCTTCCCGGCGGCGCTCGGGGTGGCCCTGGGGCTGCTCGGCTCGATGCTGTGCACGGGCGCGCTGGCGTCGGTCCGGTTCCCGTACTCGATCCCGACGGAAGGCGCGTTCAAGAACGTGGTGCCGGGTCAGGCCGGGCTCGCCTGGGCGGGCATCTTCGGCGGCATGCTGGCGTCGGCGGTGATCTGCTCGCCGGTGATCGCGCTGACGGTCTTCCTCAACGTGACGGACCAGCAGTCCCTGACCTGGATCCTGCTGCCGCTGGGCGCGGCCTGGGGCACGTTCGCGGCCTGGGCGGGCCTGCGCCTGGCGGCTCCGACGGTGGCCAGGACCCTTCCGGAGATCCTGGTGGCGGTCAGCAAGGGCTGAGAGCGGCAAGCGCCGAGCGGCGAGGACCGCCGGCGGGCGCAGGTGATCCGCGTACGGGAGGGGGTGACGGGCTGCTGCCCGTCACCCCCTCCCCGCGTTCCTCAGCGGGCGGCGCTTCTGATCCCCTCCAGGAAGGGCTCCAGGGCGGCGCGCCAGGCGGCGGGCTGGTCGTAGTGGAGGTAGTGGCCGGCGTCGGGGATCTCGGCGTACTGGCCCGCCGGGAGGACGCGGACCATCTCCTGGGCCTCGGCGCGGCCCAGTTCGCCGTCGAGGCCGCGGACGACCAGGGTCGGGCAGCGGACCTGGGCCAGCTCCTCCCAGTGCGCGTCGTGGACCCAGGTCTCGCGGGCGGTCAGCATCTGCCGGCGGGAGAACTGGGGGCGCCAGCCGTCGGGGGCCTGGTGCATCACCTCGGCGAAGAAGGAGCCGCGGCCGGGGTCGGGGCGTTCCACCCGGGGATCGTCCTCGCCGAACCAGCGGCGGGCGGCGTCCTGGGTGGGGAAGGGGAGGGGCCAGCGGCGGAACCATTCCTCCCACTCCTGCTGGGAGGCCTCGCCGAGGGCGGAGGCGCGCATGTCGCAGATCACCAGGGCCTCGACCAGGTCGGGGCGGCGGGCGGCGAGCTGCCAGCCGGTGAGCGCGCCCATGGAATGGCCGATCAGCGTCACGGGGCCCAGGCCGAGCTGCTCGATGACGGCCTCGGCATCGGCGACGAACGCGTCGCGCCCCAGAGGGGTCGTGGCGCCCGGGCCGGCGGCGGGACGCTCGCTCTGGCCGTGACCGCGCTGGTCGAGGGCGACGACGCGGCGGTGCTCGGAGAGCCAGCGGGCGGTGCCCGCCCAGTGGAAGGCGCGGCCCATCAGACCGTGGAGTAACAGCACCCGGGGCTCGTCGGGATCCGGGGGCGCGGTGGGGGGCGATTCCCGGAACTCCCAGGCGGCCAGGCGCACACCGTCGGCCCCTGTCACATCGATGCGCTGTACCACGGCAGATGCACCCCCTTCGCTCGCGGCCAGACTATCGAACCCGTATTCGAAAACGGGGTTCTCGTCTTCAACACCGCTCTTTCGAGTGACCTTGCTCAAGGATTGGCCGCCCCTGCCGATGGAGATCCTTTCAACAGGGAGGCGGGCCGCTCGGGGAAGACGGTCCGAGGGGATGACCTTGAGAGCTCGGGGCTCCAGGTCAGCAAAGGGGAGGATCGGTCCCGGCGCCGCAAGGCGCCGGGACCGCCCACATCTACCACCGTCTACCACCGACAGTGCCGCGTGCCGGCCTGCGTGGAGGCCGTCAGCGCTTGGCCACGAACACGTGCGAGGCGATCTCCGCATCCAGCTCGGCGGCCTCGCCACCGCTGCCGACCAGCACCCCGCCCGGCGATTCGGTCACGCTGACCACCGAACCGGGCTGCACGCCCGCCCGCCGCAGCGTGTACATCAGCTGCGCGTCCGTTTGGATCGGCTCGCCGATCCGGCGCACGACCACCGTCTTGCCGTCCGCACCCGGGTCCAGCTCCGACAGGCTGACCATTCCGTCCTCCAGGAACGGGTCCGCCTCGGCCTTCTCGCCCAGCTCCTCCAGCCCCGGGATCGGGTTCCCGTACGGCGACTCCGTCGGGTGGCGCAGCAGCTCCAGCACCCGCCGCTCCACCGCCTCGCTCATCACGTGCTCCCAGCGGCAGGCCTCGGCGTGCACCTGCTCCCACTCCAGGCCGATGACGTCGACGAGGAGGCATTCCGCGAGCCGGTGCTTGCGCATCACGCGCGTCGCCAGCCGCCGCCCCTCCTCCGTCAGCTCCAGGTGGCGGTCGCTCGCCACGGCCACCAGGCCGTCGCGCTCCATGCGCGCCACCGTCTGGCTCACCGTCGGGCCGCTCTGGTCGAGCCGCTCGGCGATGCGGGCGCGCATGGGGACCACGCCTTCCTCTTCCAGCTCGAGGATGGTGCGGAGATACATCTCCGTGGTATCGATCAGTCCGGACATTCGTGCCCCTCGGATATCGTGCGCTGGCCCTGCACCCAATTCTGACGCATCGCGCCGACAACCGTCCCGTGCCGGACGTCAAGCCCCGCCCGGGACATCCCCGGGCGCTCCGGCCCCGGGATTGACGTTCGTATTGACACGCCCTTGGTCCAGACCGCACGGTGAGCGGCGGACACGGACGAACCCCACCTCTGGAAGGGCCATCGGCGTATGAGCGAGAGCAAGCTGGCCGGTCAGTTCCTCGACGCCGCGATCGGACTCCTGGAGCGGGTCCGGGACGAGGAGGCCGCGCAGATCGCCGAGGCCGGCGCCGTCATCGCCGACGCCGTCGCCGCGGGGAACCGGCTCTTCGCCTTCGGCGCCGGACACTCCTCGCTCCCCGCGCAGGACGTGGTCTACCGGGCGGGCGGGCTCGCACTGGTGAACTTCCTCGCCGTCCCCGGCACCGTCGGGATCGACGTCATGCCGGCCACCCTGGGCAGCGCCCTGGAGCGCGTCGACGGCCTCGCCGGGGCCGTCCTCGACAGCAGCCCGGCCACCGACGGCGACGTCCTCGTGATCATCTCCCTCTCCGGGCGCAACGCGCTGCCGGTCGAGATGGCCATGAACGCCCGCGCCATCGGCCTCAAGACGATCGGCGTGACCTCCGTGGCGTACGCGATGGGGACCAAGTCGCGGCACGTCTCGGGCACCTTCCTCAAGGACCACTGCGACATCGTCCTCGACAGCAAGATCGCGGTCGGTGACGCCGAGCTGAGCCTCGACGGCATCGACGCGCCGTTCGCACCCGCCTCCACCGTCGTGACCAGCGCGATCATGCAGGCCGTGATGGCGGCGGCGGCCGGCGAGCTCGCCGCCCGCGGCCTGGAGCCCCCGCTGCTGCGCTCGGGCAACGTGGACGGCGGCCACGAATGGAACGGCCGCGTCCTCAAGGAGTACGGCGACCGGATCTTCTTCCGCCACTGAGACCCCCCCCCCGCGCCCTAAGGGGCGCCCTCATCCCGGGGCGGCCGCGGCCACGCCGCCAGGTCGAGGTCGGCCGCCACCCGGGCCGCCACCTCCTCCGCGTACGCCGCGTCCGCCTGCTCGAAGGCCGCCCGCGAAGCGGCCCGTACGAAGGTCAGCGCCCCCACGGTCCGCCCGCGGCTGCGCAGCACCGTGCACAGCACGTGCGCCGCGTCCTGCGGCCACTGCCGCTCCCGCGCCCAGCTCCCGGCCGCCTCCCCGCGCGGAGCGCTCGTACGGACCGAGCCGATCCGGTCCAGCGCCTGGAGCGCCGGGTGCCCGGGCGCGTACCGGGCGGGAATCGCCTCCTCCCCCGGCAGCAGCGGCGGCGACGCCGTCATCCGTACGAGCCTGCGCCGGTCCGGGTCGCCCGACTGCTCCAGTACGTCCAGCAGGGCGTGCTCGGCGAAGCCGGCGAGCGCGAAGTCCAGCCGTACGGCGGCCGCCTCGGCCGGGTCCTCGCATTCGGCGGCCGCCCGGCCCGAGCGGTGCAGCTGGCCGGCGCGGAACCGCAGCTGCGCCGTGTCCAGCGCGGCCTGCCGGGCCTCGGTGATGTCCTGGAACAGCCAGCCGACCCCGAGCGGCACCGGCTCCTCCGCCAGCGGGGAGCCCAGCCGCAGGAACCCGGACCGCCAGCACCGCCGCCGCACCCCCTCCGGCGTGCGGACCGACACCCACAGCTCCATGGGCGCCGGAGGCGACCCCTCGGCGAGCACGTGCTGCAGCGCCCCCTCCAGCTCCTCGACGCCCTGGGCCAGCAGCTCCCCCAGGGGCCGGCCGAGCAGCGCGGTCCGCCCCGAGCCGAAGGCCCGGGCGGCGTGGGCGTTGACCACGGCGGGGCGCAGGTCCACGTCGACGAGGACGACACCCCAGGAGGCGTCGTCCATCAGCGCCTCGCTCAGCGCGATGGACCGCTCCAGGTCGATCTGGGCGTGCACCTCGCTGAAGGCGCAGTACACACCGGCGGGCTTCCCGTCCGCCCCCGGCACCCCGGCGGACTGGGTCCGTACGAGCACCCGCCCGCCCTCCTTGGTCAGCAGGGCGAACTCGTGCACCTGGCGCCCGGGCACGTCCTGGGCGGCCATGAGCCGCTCCTCCACGTCCTGCGCATCGGCGGCGCGCACGGCCCACCCGGCGAAGCCCTTGCGTCCGACCGCCTCGGCGGCGCTCCAGCCGAGGATCCGCTCGGCCTCGCGGTTCCAGTGCGTGATCACGCCGTCGGCGTCGAACGCGCACAGGGCGGCGTCCATCCCGTCGAGCAGCGCTGCGAGCAGATCGTCGGTGGTCTCACCACGTCCGGAAGCACTCACCTGGCACCCCCTGCAGGTGTTCGCGTGTGCGGCACGTCAGATCATTCAACTGGAACGTGACGCAGCCCACATCGCATTCCCCGAATCGCCCCGAAATAAATCACTTGAGGACCTCGGGAAGCGGTTCTAGGCTCGGCCTTACACGAGAAGGGAGGTGGTTCCCGAAATGTACGGAAACCGGACGCGTGAGGTGGCTGCGGGCTAAGGGCCCGTCGTCGCACGCACCCAGTGCGGTGCCCGGCGGGCAGCCAGGCGCCAATCCCAAGCAGTCACCCGACCCGCGAGCTCGCCGGTACGTCCGGCCGGCTTCTCTCACTGCAGGAGAGAAACCCGAGCTCGCGGGTCGTCTGCGTTTCTGCGCGGGTGACGGGCTGCGCTACGGGCAGAGGCGCTCCAGGCGCCACGTGCCGTCCTCCAGCACGTAGTGCAGCCGGTCGTGGAGGCGGTTCTCGTGGCCCTGCCAGAACTCGATCCCGTCGGGGACGACCCGGACGCCGCCCCACTCGGGCGGGACCGGGACCTGCTCGCCCTCCGGATAGCGCTCCGCGAGCTCGGCGTAGCGGCGGTCGAGCTCGGCGCGGGAGCCGATCACCCGGGACTGCTCGCTCGCCCAGGCGCCCAGCTGCGAGCCGTGCGGGCGGGAGCGGAAGTACGCCGCCGTCTCGTCGCGGCCGATCCGCGAGGCCGTGCCGGTGACGATGACCTGGCGGGCGATGGGGTGCCAGGGGAAGAGCAGCGCGACGTGCGGGTTCGCGTCGATCTCGCGGCCCTTGCGCGAGCCGTAGTTGGTGTAGAAGACGAATCCCCGCTCGTCGAACTGCTTCAGCAGCACCGTGCGGGAACTGGGGCGGCCGTCGGCGGTCGCGGTCGAGACGACCATCGCGTTGGGTTCGAAGAGGTGGGAGTCGGCGGCCTGCTGGAACCACTCGGCGAACTGCCGCATGGGGTCCTCGGCGAGGCCGTCCTCGTGGACGATCTCCGAGCGGTACTGCTTGCGCATCGTGGCGGGGTCAATGTCCTGGTCGGTCACGCGTGCCATCCTGCCGCAGGAGTGCTCGCGGCAGTGTGCCGTATGTCACGCTTCCGCCTGCCATCCGGAACAGCCAAAATCTTGGGGCCGGTCCGGAGGTCCCCACGCGGGTGACCGACGGCCGTGCCGGGCATCAACGGGGATGACCGCGCCGGACCGCGAGTCACGCCGGGAGCCGCGCGTGTTCGCACTATCTGAGGAGCCGCCTGATGTCCGACTTCGTACCCGGGCTCGAAGGGGTCGTCGCGTTCGAGACCGAGATCGCCGAACCGGACAAGGAAGGCGGATCGCTCCGCTACCGCGGGGTCGACATCGAGGATCTCGTCGGGCACGTCTCGTTCGGCAACGTCTGGGGCCTGCTGGTCGACGGGGCGTTCAACCCGGGCCTGCCCGCCGCCGAGCCCTTCCCGATCCCCGTGCACTCCGGTGACATCCGCGTCGACGTGCAGTCCGCCCTCGCCATGCTCGCCCCCGTGTGGGGTCTGAAACCGCTGCTCGACATCGACGAGCGGACCGCCCGCGACAACCTCGCGCGCGCCGCCGTGATGGCCCTGTCGTACGTCGCCCAGTCCGCGCGCGGGCAGGGCCGGCCGATGGTGCCGCAGAGCGAGATCGACAAGGCCGAGTCCGTGGTCGAGCGGTTCATGATCCGCTGGCGCGGCGAGCCCGACCCGAAGCACGTCAAGGCCGTCGACGCGTACTGGACCTCGGCCGCCGAGCACGGCATGAACGCCTCGACGTTCACCGCGCGCGTGATCGCCTCGACCGGTGCGGACGTGGCCGCTGCGCTGTCCGGCGCCGTCGGCGCCATGTCCGGGCCGCTGCACGGCGGTGCGCCGTCCCGCGTCCTCGGCATGATCGAGGAGATCGAGCGCACCGGCGACGCCGTGGCGTACGTGAAGAAGGCCCTGGACAAGGGCGAGCGGCTGATGGGCTTCGGGCACCGCGTGTACCGGGCCGAGGACCCGCGCGCCCGCGTGCTGCGGCGTACCGCCAAGGAGCTGGACGCGCCGCGCTACGAGGTGGCCGCCGCGCTGGAGAAGGCCGCGCTGGAGGAGCTGCACGCGCGCCGCCCCGACCGGGTGCTCGCCACGAACGTGGAGTTCTG
This sequence comes from Streptomyces sp. WM6372, assembly GCF_001279655.1. Classification (NCBI taxonomy): domain Bacteria; kingdom Bacillati; phylum Actinomycetota; class Actinomycetes; order Kitasatosporales; family Streptomycetaceae; genus Streptomyces; species Streptomyces sp. WM6372. Next base: position 77,685 of record NZ_LGDB01000180.1, read on the forward strand.
GGCCGCGATCATGCTGGACTTCGCGGAGGTCCCGGCGCACATGTTCACCTCGATGTTCACCTGCGCCCGGACCGCCGGCTGGTCGGCGCACATCCTGGAGCAGAAGCGCACGGGCCGCCTGGTGCGGCCGTCGGCGCGCTACATCGGCCCGGGGCGGCGCGACCCGCGCGAGATCGAGGGGTACGCCGACATCGCCGACACGGCCTGAGACGTCCTCGTAGGCCTCGTAGGCCTCGTACGCCTCGTACGCCGGTCAGGGCGTCGCCTCCCGTATGGCGCGGGAGGCGACGCCCTCGGCGTTTCGGGGGTTCCCGGCCTCAGCCGAGGGCGGCGTCCAGGATCCGGGACCACTGGGCGACCACGCGGGCGCGGCGGGCCGTGTCGTCGGTGAGGACGTTGGCCAGACCGAGTCCCCTGGCCATGTCGAGGAGGCCCTGCACGGTCTCGCGCACGCCGGGCACGGACTCGTCCGCGCCGAGGAGTTCCACGGCGATGCGGTGGGTCTCGCGGCCGACGCGGGCCTCCAGTTCGGTGACCTGGGGGCGCAGCTGTTCCTCGTTGGAGGCGGCGACCCACAGCTGGAGGGCGGCGCGGAAGAGGGCTCCGGTGTAGAGGTCGACGATCGCCTCGACCACGGCGGGGCGGGCGGCGGGGCCGGCCTGGAAGAGGTCGCGCAGGGCGGCGGAGCGCTCCTCGGAGACGTATGCGACGGCGGCGGTGAACAGGTCCTCGCGCGTCGGGAAGTGGTACTGGGCCGCGCCGCGGGAGACCCCGGCGCGTTCGGCGACGACGGCGACGGTGGAGCCGGCCCAGCCCTGTTCGGCGAGGCAGGCGACGGCCGCCTCCAGGAGGTGGCGTCGGGTGACGCGGCTGCGGGCCTGCTTGGGGCCGGACTGGGACTCGGCCGCGGGTCCGGTGTCGGGCGCGGTCCCTGCGTCGGGCGCGGGTCCGGTGCCGGCCGCGGTCCCGGCGTCGGTCACAGGGCCCATGACGGGTCCCGGCGTTCGAAGCGGGCGGTGATGCCCTCGCGGGCCTCGGCGGAGCCGAAGTGGTGTGCGGACAGCTCGGTGAGCGCGGAGCCGTCGGCCGCCAGGACGGCCCGTACCGGGGCGGTGAGCAGTTCCTTGGTGGCGGCGAGGGCCTCCGGGCCGGCCTTGCGCAGGCCCGCGAGCACGGGGGCGAGGACCTGGTCCACGTCCTCGCCGTGCAGGGTGAGCAGGCCGATCCGGGCGGCTTCGGCGGCGTCGAAGGCCTCGGCGGTCAGGAAGTACCGGGCCGCGGCGCGCGGGTCCAGGCGCGGGAGCAGCGGCGCGGAGATCACGGCCGGGACCACGCCCAGGTGGGTCTCGGTGAAGGCGTACGTGGAGGCGGGCCCGGCGGCGGCGATGTCGCAGACGCCGAGGAGGCCGAGGCCGCCGGCCCGGACGTGTCCGGTGACGCGGGCCACGACCGGCTTGGGGAGCCCGGCGATCTCGCGGAGCAGGGCGAGGAAGTCGGCCGGTTCGCAGGGGGACTTCAGGTCGGCTCCGGCGCAGAACGTGTTGCCGGTGTGGGTGAGGACGATGGCCCGCGTCTGCGGGTCCGCCGCCGCCGCGGCGAGGGCCGCGCGCAGCTCGCCGACGAGGTCCGCGGAGAGCGCGTTGCGGTTGGCCGGGGAGTCGAGCGTGAGGGTGGTGAGGCCGAGCGCTCGCGCGGCGCCGACGGGGCGGGTCATGCCATGTCCTCCGGAGGTTGTGCGGATCGTGGGCGGCTCCTGCGGCCCGGGATGCCTGGGGCGGTGCCGGTCCCGGGGCAGACGGGGCCGGGCGCGGCCGGGGGCGGTGCCGGGGTGGGGTGGTGCCCGGGGCGGGCTTCGATGTTCGGCGCCTGAGGGCGTCTGATTCGAGGACGGGACCTTGCGCCGAAATCATCTCGTTTTGGCCCCGGACACCACCCCACCCCGTCCCCGCCCCCGGCCGGGGAGCTCCGGCCGCCCAGGTTAGTAAGACTTGGGGAGGCCCAGGGTTTGGTGCGAGACGAAGTTCAGGATCATCTCGCGGCTGACCGGGGCGATGCGGGAGACCCGGGAGGCGGTGATCAGGGCGGCCAGTCCGTATGCGCGGGTGAGGCCGTTGCCGCCCAGGGTGTGGACGGACTGGTCCACGGCCTTCACACAGGCCTCGGCGGCAGCGTACTTGGCCATGTTCGCGGCCTCGCCGGCGCCCATGTCGTCGCCCGCGTCGTACAGGTGGGCGGCCTTCTGCATCATCAGGCGGGCGAGTTCGAGGTCGATGTGGGCCGCCGCGAGGGGGTGGGCGATGGCCTGGTGGGCGCCGATCGCCTCCTTCCAGACCTGGCGGGTCTTCGCGTAGTCGACGGCCTTGGCGAGGGCGTAACGGCCCATCCCGATGGCGAAGGCGGCGGTCATGATGCGCTCGGGGTTGAGGCCCGCGAAGAGCTGGAGCAGGCCCGCGTCCTCGTCGCCCACCAGCGCGGATGAGGGCAGTCGTACGTCGTCCAGGGTGAGTTCGAACTGCTTTTCCGCTGCCTGGAGTTCCATGTCGATGACGGAGCGGGAGAAGCCTGGGGCGTCGCGCGGGACGATGAACAGGCAGGGCTTGAGGCTCCCGGTGCGCGCGTCCTCGGTGCGACCCACGATGAGCGTGGCGTCGGCGATGTCCACGCCGGAGATGAAGACCTTGCGCCCGGTCAGCACCCACTCGTCACCGTCGCGGCGGGCGGTGGTGGTGATGCGGTGGGAGTTGGAGCCGGCGTCGGGCTCGGTGATCCCGAAGGCCATGGTGCGGCTGCCGTCGGCGAGGCCGGGGAGCCAGGCCCGCTTCTGGGCCTCGGTGCCGAAGCGGGAGATGACCGTGCCGCAGATGGCGGGCGAGACGACCATCATCAGCAGGGGGCAGCCCGCGGCGCCCAGTTCCTCCAGGACGATGGAGAGTTCGGCGATGCCGCCGCCTCCGCCGCCGTACTCCTCGGGGAGGCTGACCCCGAGGTAGCCGAGCTTGGCGGCGTCGGCCCACAGCTCGTCGGGGTGGCCGCCCTCGCGGGCGACGCGGGAGAGGTACTCGCGTCCGTACCGCTGCCCGAGCGCCGCGACGGCGGCGCGCAGGGCCCGGTGTTCATCGGTCTCGACGACGGTGCTGGTGGCGGGGCTCATGCTGGCGTTTCCTCCTGGACTACGGCGAGCAGGGCGCCGAACTCGACCTGGTGGCCGAGGGTGGCGTGGAGCGCGGTGAGCGTGCCGGAGGCGGGCGAGACGATGCGGTGCTCCATCTTCATGGCCTCCAGCCAGAGCAGGGGCTGCCCGGCGGTGACGGCGGCGCCGGGGGCGAGGCCCTCGGCGACGCGGACGACGGTGCCGGGCATGGGGGCGAGCAGGGAGCCGGGTTCGGTGCGGTCCTGGGGATCGGCGAACCGGGGGACGGCGGTGAGGGTGTGCGCGCCGAGCGGAGAGTCGACGTAGATCTCCGGCGCTCCGGCCCCCGCGCCCTGGATGTTCGATTTGCGTTTCACGTGGAACATCCGGCGGACGCCCTCGACTTCGAGGGTGACGAGACCGGGCTCGGCGGTCAGGACTCGAACGCCGGGGTGGTCCACGAGCTCCGGGGGTCCGCTGCGGGTGGGCCGGTAGCGGACCTCGTAGGCGGTACCGGCCGCGGTGTAGTGGCGGATCTGCGGCTGGGAGCGGAGGTTGCGCCAGCCGCCGAGGCGGGTGGCGAGCGGGGCGTCCGGGGCGGGCGCGGCGTCCGCCAAGGCGGCCGCGAGCGCGGCGAGGCCGGCGTCCGGGCCGCCTTCGGTGAGGGAGCCGAGGTGGCGCTCGTAGAACCCGGTGTCGAGTCGCGCCCCGGCGAACTCCGGGTGCCGCAGGGAGCGTACGAGGAGCTCGCGATTGGTGGTGAGCCCGTGGATGCGGGCTCCGGCCAGGGCGTGGGCGAGGGCGCGGACGGCCTCGGCCCGGGTGGGGGCGTGGGCGACGACCTTGGCGAGCATCGGGTCGTAGTGGACGCCGACGGTGTCCCCGTCGGCGAAGCCGGTGTCCACACGAACCCCACCCGGGACGGCCAGGGTGTGCAGGACGCCGGTCTGGGGGCGCCAGTCCTGGGCGGGGTCCTCGGCGTACAGGCGGGCCTCGACGGCGTGCCCGGCGGGCTCGGGAGGCGTCAGCGGCAGGGCCGCGCCCTCGGCGATGCGCAGTTGCAGGGCGACGAGATCGAGGCCGAAGACGGCTTCGGTGACGGGGTGTTCCACCTGGAGGCGGGTGTTCATCTCCAGGAAGTACGGGCGTCCGTCGGCGGCGACGAGGAACTCGACGGTGCCCGCGCCCTCGTAGGAGACCGCGCGGGCGGCGGCCACCGCGGCCGCATGGAGGTTCTCGCGCAGGCTGTCCGGCAGGGCGGGTGCCGGGGCCTCCTCGATGACCTTCTGGTGGCGCCGCTGGAGGGAGCAGTCGCGGGTGCCGAGCGCCCAGACGGTGCCGTGGGAGTCGGCGAGGATCTGGACCTCGACGTGGCGGCCGCGCTCGACGTAGGGCTCGGCGAAGACCTCGCCGTCGCCGAAGGCGGAGGCCGCCTCGGCGGAGGCGGCGTCGAGGGACTCCTTGAGGCTGTCGAGGTCGCGTACGACGCGCATGCCGCGCCCGCCGCCGCCCGCGGCGGCCTTGAGCAGGAGCGGCAGGTCGGCGGCGGTGGCGGCCGCGGGGTCGACGGGGTCGAGGAGCGGGACCCCGGCGGCGCGCATCAGCTCCTTGGCCCGGGTCTTGGAGGCCATGGCCTCGATGGCCTCGGGTGGCGGGCCGATCCAGACGAGTCCGGCGGCGGCGACCTCGCGGGCGAAGCCGGCGTTCTCGGAGAGGAACCCGTAGCCGGGGTGGACGGCGTCCGCGCCGGCGGCGAGGGCGGCCTTGATGACGAGGTCGCCGCGCAGGTAGGTGTCGGCGGGGGCGGCGCCGGGGAGGCGCACGGCCGCGTCGGCCTCCCGTACGTGCAGGGCGTCGGCGTCGGGGTCGGAGTGGACGGCGACGGTGGCGAGGCCCAGGGCGCGGGCGGTACGGAAGATCCGTACGGCGATCTCGCCCCGGTTGGCGACGAGGAGGGAGGTCAAAGGGCGCTGGGTGAGGGGCTGCTGGGTCATGTGCGGGCTCACATCCGGAAGACGCCGAAGCCGCCGCGGGCGCCCTCGACGGGGGCGTTGTGGACGGCCGACAGGCACAGGCCGAGGACGGTACGGGTGTCGCGCGGGTCGATGACGCCGTCGTCGTACAGCCGCCCCGACAGGAACATCGGCAGGGACTCTGACTCGATCTGCGCCTCCACGAAGGCGCGCATCCCGGCGTCGGCCTCCTCGTCGTATGGCTGCCCCTTCGCGGCGGCCGACTGCCGGGCCACGATGGAGAGCACCCCGGCGAGCTGGGCCGGGCCCATGACGGCGGATTTGGCGCTGGGCCAGGCGAAGAGGAAGCGGGGCTCGTAGGCGCGGCCGCACATGCCGTAGTGGCCGGCTCCGTAGCTGGCGCCGATGAGGACGGAGAGGTGGGGGACGCGGGAGTTGGAGACCGCGTTGATCATCATCGAGCCGTGCTTGATGATGCCGCCCTGCTCGTACTCCTTGCCGACCATGTAGCCGGTGGTGTTGTGGAGGAAGAGGAGCGGGATGTCGCGCTGGTTGGCGAGCTGGATGAACTGGGCGGCCTTCTGCGACTCGGCGCTGAACAGCACGCCCTGGGCGTTGGCGAGGATGCCGACGGGGTAGCCGTGGAGGGTGGCCCAGCCGGTCACCAGGCTGGTGCCGTAGAGGGGCTTGAACTCGTCGAAGTCGGAGCCGTCGACGATGCGGGCGATGACCTCGCGGGGGTCGAAGGGGGTCTTGAGGTCGGCGGGGACGATGCCGAGGAGTTCCTCCGGGTCGTACTTCGGCTCCTCGGCGGGCTGCGGATCGGGGTGGGGCTTGCGGTGGTTCAGGCGGGCGACGACGCGGCGGGCCTGGCGGATCGCGTCGTGCTCGTCGAGGGCGTAGTAGTCGGCGAGTCCGGAGGTGCGGGCGTGCATGTCGGCTCCGCCGAGGGACTCGTCGTCGCTCTCCTCGCCGGTGGCCATCTTGACGAGCGGCGGACCGCCGAGGAACACCTTGGAGCGGTCCTTGATCATGATGGTGTGGTCGGACATCCCCGGGATGTACGCGCCGCCCGCGGTGGAGTTGCCGAAGACGACGGCGACGGTGGGGATGCCGGCGGCCGAGAGCCGCGTCAGGTCGCGGAAGATCGCGCCGCCCGGGATGAAGATCTCCTTCTGGGACGGGAGATCGGCGCCGCCGGACTCGACGAGGCTGATGCAGGGGAGGTTGTTCTGCCGGGCGATCTCGTTGGCCCGGAGCGCCTTCTTCAGGGTCCAGGGGTTGGAGGCGCCGCCGCGGACGGTGGGGTCGTTGGCGGTGACCAGGCACTCGACGCCCTCGACCGTGCCGATGCCGGTGACCATGGAGGCGCCGACGGGGTAGTCGCTGCCCCAGGCGGCGAGCGGGGACAGCTCCAGGAACGGGGTGTCCGGGTCGAGGAGCAGCTCGATGCGCTCGCGGGCGAGGAGCTTGCCGCGGTCCTTGTGGCGGGCCGTGTACTTCTCACCGCCGCCGAGGAGGGCCTTGGCGTGCTCGGCGTCCAGCTCGGCGAGGCGGGCGGTGGCCGCCGCGTGGTGGGCCAGGTAGTCGGGGGCGTGGGGGTCGACGGTGGTGGTGAGGCGGGTCATGGGGCGGTCCCCTCCGGGGTGAGCGGGAGGTGGGTCGGCAGGAGGTGGGCGGGAACGTCGACGTGCCGGGCGCGCAGCCACTCGCCGAGGGCCTTGGCCTGGGGGTCGAAGCGGTGGGCGGAGGCGACGCCGGCGCCGAGGATTCCGGCGATGGTGAAGTTGAGCGCGCGGAGGTTGGGGAGCGCGTGCCGGGTGACGGGGAGGCCCGCGGTCTCGGGGAGCAGGGTCTGGAGGGTCTCGACGGTGAGGGTGGTGTGGAGCCAGTCCCAGGCGTCGTCGCGTTCGACCCAGACGCCGATGTTGGCGTCACCGCCCTTGTCGCCGCTGCGGGCGCCGATCAGCGTGCCGAGGGGGACCCGGCGGGTGGGCTGCCCCGCCGGTGCCTGCGGCGGGGCGGGGCGGGGGGGCGCCACCGGGGTCGCACTCGGGTCCTCGGACGCCGGACGGGCCGGCATGCCGGGACGAGCCGAAGTACCGGGACGGTCCGACCTGCCGGGACGGGCCGACATGCCCGGCAGGGCCGAGATGGCGAGGCGGGTGCCGTCGGGGAGGACCGCCACGTGGGGGACCGAGAGCGCGGGTACGGCCGCGGACGTGAAGACTCCGTACGGCTGGGCCGGGCCCGGCGGGGACGTCACGTGGAATCCCGGATAGCTGGCCAGGGCCAGCTCGATGGCCTCCGAGGTGAGCGTGCGGCCCACCCGGTCCGGCGACGGGTCGCGGACCACCAGGCGCAGGAGGGCGCTCGCCGTCTCCTCCGTCCCGGCGTCCTCGTGGTCCGTGCGGGCCAGCGTCCAGTCCGCCGTGGCCACTTGGGACAGGGCGTCCGCCAACTGAGCCTGGACCAGTGCCGCCTTCGCCTCGATGTCCAGGCCCGTCAGGACGAAGACCACCTCGTTGCGCCAGCCGCCGATGCGGGTCACCCCCACCTTGAGGGTGGGGGGCGGGGGTTCCCCCACGACGCCCGTGATCGCCACGCGGTCGGCGCCGAGGTCCGACAGCCGGACCGTGTCCAGGCGCGCCGTGACGTCCGGTCCGAGGTAGCAGGGGCCCTGGGTTTCGTACAGGAGCTGGGCCGTCACCGTGCCCGCCGAGACGACCCCGCCCGTGCCCGGGTGCTTCGTGATCACCGACGAGCCGTCCTGCGCGATCTCCGCCAGCGGGAACCCGGGGCGGCGGACGTCGTGCGCCGTGAAGAAGGCGTAGTTGCCGCCGGTGGCCTGGGTCCCGCACTCCAGGACGTGCCCCGCCACCACCGCCCCCGCCAGCCGGTCGTGGTCGTCCGGCGCCCAGTCGAACCACCAGGCCGCCGACCCGCTGACCAGGGCCGCGTCGGTGACCCGGCCGGTGACGACCACGTCCGCGCCCGCCCGCAGGCAGGCCGTGATGCCGGCGCCGCCCAGGTAGGCGTTCGCGGTCAGCGCGCCCTCCGCGAACGGCATCAGGTCGTCGCCCTCGACATGGGCGACCGACACCGGCAGCCCGGCCTTGGCGGCGAGCAGGCGGATCGCGTCGGCCAGTCCCGCCGGGTTCAGGCCGCCCGCGTTGGCGACGATCCGTACGCCCCGCTCCCGCGCGAGGCCCAGGCCCTCCTCCAGCTGTCGCAGGAAGGTCTTGGCGTAGCCGAGGTCCGGGGTCTTCAGCCGGTCGCGGCCCAGGATCAGCATGGTCAGCTCGGCGAGGTAGTCGCCGGTCAGCACGTCGAGCGGCCCGCCGGTCAGCATCTCCTCGAAGGCGCTGAAGCGGTCCCCGTAGAACCCCGAGGCGTTGCCGATGCGCAGCGGCCGGCGGGGGCCCGCGTCCGCTCCGCGGCCGCCGCTCATCGGGCCGCCCCCGGTGCGCGGCCGGGGCCCGCCGGTCCCGCGAAGGCCTGGGCGATGTCCAGCCAGCGGTCGGCGTCGGGGCCGGTGGCGGTCAGGGCCAGGTCGGCGCGGTGGGCCCGCTGGGTCACCAGCAGGCAGAAGTCGAGTGCCGGGCCGGTGATCCGGTCCGCCGCGTCCTGCGGCCCGTAGGTCCAGGACTCCCCGCCGTCCGGCGGTACGAGTTCCACCCTGAACTCCCCGGCGGGCGCGGGCAGTCCCCGTACCCCGAACGCGTAGTCGCGGGCCCGTACGCCGATCCGCGCCACGTGCCGCAGCCGCGCGGTCGGGGTGCGGCGTACGCCGAGGGCGTCGGCGACGTCCTGGCCGTGCGCCCAGGTCTCCATGAGGCGGGCGCTGGCCATGGAGGCGGCCTTCATCGGCGGCCCGTACCAGGGGAAGCGGGCGTCGGGCGAGGCCGCGGCGAGCGCCTCGTCGAGGGCGGTGCGCCCGGCCCGCCAGCGGGCCAGCAGCTCGGCGGGCGGCAGTGCGGCGCCCTCCGCCGCGCCCTCGTCCACGAAGGTTTCGGGGGCCTTGACCGCCTCCTCGACCAGGGCCGTGAAGCCCTCGGGGTCGGTGAGGGAGACCAGCGCGGCCCGGTCGGTCCAGTGCAGGTGGGCGATCTGGTGGGCGACGGTCCAGCCCGGTGCGGGGGTGGGCCCGGCCCATCCGGCGCCGGGCAGGTCCCGTACCAGGGTTTCGAGCGCGAGGCCTTCCTCGCGCAGATCGGCGAAGACGGCGACAGCTGACGGATCGAGCACGGCGGGCTCCCCTTTCGGCGTGAGGGGAAGACTGGCAGCCGCGCCCAAAACAATCAAGCATGCTTGCATGATTTGGCCGCCGTGCGTCCCCTTCGCGCCACCGCCGCCAACTGACGGGGAGGGGAGGCGATTTGACGTTCGACGCCGGCCCGGCGCTGGTCGGCGGGTACGGCCGCCACGGGCCCGGAGGGGGCGATTCAGGCCGTACGCCGGAAAGCGGCGGAACCCGGACGGTGCCGCCCCGATACTGAACGCTTCGTCCCCCGCGAAGTCCCCCCGCGCCGAAGGCACTCGCGAAGCAGGCACTCGAAGAAGTCACTCGCCGAACGTCACCCGACGAAGAGGATGAACCGACGTGATCTCAGCCGCTTTCTCGCTCTATCCCGAACTCGACGCGACCACCCTCACCGCATTCGTCGCCGCCCTCGAAACCGGCGACGTCACCGGCCTCGCCCCCGCACGCGCCGCGGAGGTCGCCGACGCCCGGTCCGTCGCCGTCTTCAGCCGGGTCAAGGTCGCCGGCTCCGACGGGGACCTGCTCGACGCCGCGCTGTGGCGGCACAACGGGGGCCAGCCGCGGCCGGTGATCGTGATGCCCTCCCCGTGGACGAACCACGGCTGGCTCCCGTACGCCGTCCAGGCCAGCGTCTTCGCCGCCCGCGGCTACAACGTCCTCGCCTACAGCACCCGCGGTTTCGGCGGCTCCGAGGGGCAGGTCGACGTGGCCGGCCCGCTCGACGTCGCCGACGGCAGCCGGGCCCTGGACCACCTCATCGAGCGCACCGCCGGCCCGGTCACGAGGATCGGCTTCCTGGGGGACTCGTACGGCTCCGGCATCAGCCAGCTCGTCGCCGCGCACGACACGCGCGTCGACGCGGTGGTCGCGCTCAGCACCTGGGGCGACCTCGGCGAGGCCTTCTACGAGAACCGGACCCGGCACGTGGCCGCCGTCGAGGCGCTGCTCAAGGCGGCCTCGAAGGCCCGGCTGAGCCCTCAGACGCAGAGCGTGTTCGAGAACGTCCTGGCCAACCGCGACATCCAGGGCACCCTGCGCTGGGCGGAGCAGCGCTCGCCGTTCACCCACGTCAAGGAGCTCAACCGGCGCCAGGTCCCCGTGTACTTCTCGCACGCCTGGCACGAGACGCTCTTCCCGGGCAACCAGACGCTGAAGCTGTTCAACGAGCTCACCGGCCCCAAGCGCCTCGACCTCTCCATCGGCGACCACTCCGGTCCCGAGATGACGGGCATGATCGGCCTGCCCAACCGGATCTGGACGAACGCCCACCGCTGGTTCGACCACCATCTGCGGGGCATCGACAACGGCATCGCCGACGAGGGCCAGGTGCTCAGCGAGGTCATGTGGGGCCGGACCCTGGAACCCCGCCCCACCTGGGACTCCGTCACCGAGCAGGTGCGCCGGCTGCACCTGGTGAGCGGCGGGGAGCTCACCGAGCGGCCCGAGGCCGGCTGGAGCGCGGGCGTGCTGTGCGGGGTGGACACCCCGGCGACCGTCGCCGACGAGATCGTGCGCTCCGGGTACGACGAGATCGCGGGCCGCCCGAAGCCGTACCGGACCGGCGACATCGACCGCACCGTCGCCGCGGTCTGGACGGGGGACCCGGAGGCGGAGACCGCCCGGCTGCGGGGCACGCCGCGACTGCGCGTCACGTACCGGGCCGCGAACCCCGACTCCTCGTTCGTCGCGTACCTGCTCGCCGTGGCACCCGACGGTACGGCGCACATCATCACGCACGCCCCGTACGCGGACCTCGACTCGGCGCCCGACAGTCTGGTCAGCGCCGACATCGAGCTCCAGGCGACGGCGTACGACGTCCCGCGCGGGCACCGGCTGATGCTGGTGATCGACGCCCGCGACCCCTTCTACGGGGACGCGAACCTGCCGCGTTCGACGCTGGCCTTCACCTCCCCGGAGGCCACGCCGTCCTACCTGGACCTGCCGCTGGGCTGACGGCCGGGCGGGGCCTCCCCCGCCGGTCGCGCCGGTCGCGCCGGTCGCGCCCGCCCCGCCGAGCACCCCCGTGGCCGGCGGGGCGGGCGCGCGGGGTCACGCGTGACGGGCGAAGTCCATCGTCCAGTTGTGGAGCCAGGTCGCGCCCTCGTCGAGCGAGAAGAACTGCTCCCAGCGGGGGGAGCCGGAGGCGGTCCCCGACCACACGAACCGGACACGGACCGTCTTGCCGGCGTGCGTGTCCTCGCCCTCGAAGACGCCGGTGCCGTCCGCGAAACGGCCGGTGACCGGCGGGAAGAGGGTTCCGGTGCGGCGGCTCGCCCAGTACAGCGACCACTGCTCGCGCGCCGGGTCGTACAGGCGCAGGGTCAGACCGGCGAAACCCTTGGTCGGGAACTCGATCTCATCGAAGCTCGCGGCGCCGTCGAAGTGGCGGGACGCCCGGGAGACGGCCGGGAACTCCTCCCACGCACTGTCCGGGTCGAGGAAGTCGGTGCGCCGGCGGTTGGTGACGTCCCAGGTGCCGAGGAGAAAGTCGAAGTCGTTCATGCGAGGACCGTAGGACCGCTTCGCTGACATCCTGTGTCAGTGAAGTCGAGCCGCCTGCTGTCGATCCTGCTGCTGCTCCAGACCCGGGGACGGATGACCGCCGCCGAGCTCGCGGAGGAACTGGAGGTGTCCGTACGCACGGTCTACCGCGACGCGGAGGCGCTGGCCGCGGCGGGCGTCCCGCTGTACGGGGACGCCGGGCACAGCGGCGGCTACCAGCTGCTGGCCGGCTACCGGACCCGGCTGACCGGGCTCAGCGCGGGCGAGGCGGAGGCGCTGTTCCTGACCGGGATGCCGGGGCCCGCAGCGGAACTCGGGCTCGGGCGCGCCCTGTCGGCGGCCCAGCTGAAGCTGCGGGCGGCGCTGCCGGCGGAGCTGCGGGAGCAGGCGGACCGGATGAGGCTGCGGTTCCACCTGGACGCGCCGGGCTGGTACGCGGAGCACGAGGAGACCCCGTATCTGGCGCAGGTCGCGGACGCGGTGTGGCGGGGGCGGGAGATCGAGGTCCGCTACCGGCGGTGGAAGGAGCCGCAGGAGGTGGACCGGCGGCTGGAGCCGTACGGGCTGGTGCTGAAGGCGGGGCGCTGGTACCTGGTGGCGGGGGCGCAGGGGCACGAGGGCGGGGCGGAGCCGCGGACGTACCGGGTGGACCAGATCCTGTCGGTGCGGGAGACGGCGCGGGAGTTCCGGCTGCCGGAGGGGTTCGAGCTGGCGGAGCACTGGCGCCGGACGCAGGAGGAGTTCCATGCGCGGCTCCATCCGCAGGAGGCGCTGGTACGTCTCTCCGCGCACGGCGCAACGCGGCTGACGGGGGCCCAGGCGCGGGCCCTGGCCGCCGGGGGCGCACCGGATCCGGAACGGGCGGGGTGGACCCGGGCGGTACTGCCGATCGAGTCGCACGCCCGGGCGGAGGAGCAGTTCCTGGCGCTGGGCGCGGAAGCGGAGGTCCTCTCCCCGCCACCGCTGCGGGCCCGCATCCGCGCCACCCTCGCGGCGATGACCTCCCGGTACGCCTGAGCCTTCGACGGCTGCGGCGGGGCGGCTCGATCGGCGGTGACGCCCGGGGGCCCGCCCCCCGCGTCCGCCCCGCCCCGGCCCGTACGGTCAGGCGGCCGTCTTCCGGGTCTGGGAGCGGACAGCGCCCATGCTCGCCGCGATGACCAGCGCGATCGCCAGCGCGTCGATCGCCGACATCGCCTGGTTCAGGATCAGGAACCCGGCCGTGGCCGCGATCGCCGGTTCCAGGCTCATCAGGATCGCGAACGTCGGCGCGGGGACGCGGCGCAGCGCCAGGAGCTCCAGGGTGTACGGGAGGACGGAGGACAGGACGGCGACGCCGAGGCCCAGCGCCATCGTGCTCGGCACCAGGAGCGCCGAGCCGGCCTCGATCACGCCCAGCGGGAGCGAGAGCACCGCCGCCACCGCCATGGCCAGGGCCAGCCCGTCCGCCTGCGGGAAGCGGCGGCCCGTACGCGCGCTGAACACGATGTACGCCGCCCACATCGCGCCCGCTCCGAGCGCGAAGCCCGCGCCGAGGAGGTCGAGGCCGCCGAAGCCGCTGCCGCCGCCGTGGCCGGCGAGCAGGACGACGCCGCCGAGGGCCAGCCCGGCCCACAGCAGGCTGACCGGGCGGCGCGAGACGACGACCGACAGGACGAGCGGGCCGAGCACTTCGAGGGTGACGGCGGGGCCGAGCGGGATCCGGTCGATGGACTGGTAGAAGAGCCCGTTCATCCCGGCCATGGCGACGCCGAAGGCGACGACCGTGCCCCAGTCGGCGCGCGAGTACCCGCGGACCTTCGGGCGGCACAGGAGCAGCAGCACCAGCGCGGCGGCCGCGAGCCGCAGCGTGACCACGCCCGCGGCGCCCGCGCCCGGCATGATCATCACCGCGAGGGCGGCGCCGAACTGCACCGAGATGCCCGCGGCGACGACCAGTGCGACGGGGCCGAAGCGGGACGAGCCCAGACCGGACGCGCCCGGACCGGACGCGCCCGGACGGGACGAGCCGGCGGTCGTCGGGAGTGCCGGGTTCGTCGTGAGGCCGGTGGCCGCCGGGGCGCGGTCGGACTTGGGCGAGGTTGCGGGCATTAATCCAGACTAAGGGGTGCGTAAGGGCCACGCGTGCGTGCGTTCGCTTACAGGCCGGCCTCCGGAGCGCCCGTCAGCTCCTCCGCGAGCAGCTCGGCGAGGTGGCGGGCCCGGCTCCCGTCGGGGAGCCCGGCGAGCCGGGCGATCTGCGTACGGCACGAGAACCCGTCCGCCAGGATCGCGGCCCCGGGCGGGGCCGCGCGCAGGGCGGGGAGCAGCTGTTCCCCGGCGCAGGCCGCGGACACCTCCTCGTGGCCCGGCTCGAAGCCGAAGTTCCCGGCGAGGCCGCAGCAGCCGCCGCTGAGCTCGCCGCCGAGGCCGGCGCGCTCGCGGAGCCGGCGGTCGGCGGCGTCACCGAGGACGGCGTGCTGGTGGCAGTGCGTCTGGCCGACGGCGGGGCGGTCCAGGCGGGGCGGCTGCCAGTGCGGGGCGTGCTCCTCCAGGGTCTCGGCGAAGGTCCGCACGGCTGCCGCGAGGCGCTCCGCGCGGGGGTCGTCGGGGAGGAGGGCGGGGAGGTCGGTACGGAGGGCTGCGGCGCAGCTGGGTTCGAGGACCGTCACGGGTCCTCGAACGTCTCCCACGGCGTCGAGGGTGCGGCGCAGGACGGTGCGGGCGCGGTCGAGGCGGCCGGTGGAGACGTACGTGAGCCCGCAGCAGACCCCCTTCGGGGGGAGGGACACGGTGAGCCCGGCGTCCCGGAGGACCCGCACGGCCGCCCTGCCGGTCCGCGGGGACAGGTACTCGGTGAACGTGTCCGGCCAGAGCATGACGCCGCCGCCCGGGCCCGACCCCGGGCCCGGGCCCGGGCCCGGGGTCGGGCCCGGGCGCTGAGGCCCCGGCGCTGCCGCGGCCGCGCCGGCCGTGCGCCGCCACCAGCGGGTGAAGGGCTCGGCGGCCAGCGGCGGGAGGGCGCGCTCCCTCGTCAGCCCCGGAACCGGGAGGTGGCGGGCGGCCGCGTTCGCGAAGGGGGCCAGCCGCAGCGCGGCGATCAGGCGGAGCCACGCGGGCAGGCCGCCCAGCGTGTAGTGGGCCAGGGGGCGGATGCGGCCCGCCCAGTGGCGGTGGAGGAACTCCGCCTTGTACGACGCCATGTCCACCCCCACCGGGCAGTCGCTGAGACAGCCCTTGCAGGCCAGGCAGAGGTCGAGCGCCTCCGCGACCTCCCGCGAGCGCCAGCCGTCCGTCACGATCTCCCCGGCCAGCATCTCGTGCAGCAGCCGCGCCCGGCCGCGCGTGGAGTGCCGCTCCTCCCCCGTGACCCGGTAGGAGGGGCACATCACCTCCGGGCCGGCCGCGGTGGTCGACCGGCACTTCGCCACGCCCACGCAGCGGGCCACCTCCCCCGCGAGGGGCGTCGCCGGCAGCACCGCGAAGCGGAGGTTCTCGTCCGACCGGGCCGGGCGGACCAGCATCCCGGGGTTCATCCCGCCCGCCGGGTCCCACACGTCCTTGTACGCGCCGAAGAGCCGGATGACCTCCGGCCCGTACATCCTCGGCAGGAACTCCGCCCGCGCCTGCCCGTCCCCGTGCTCCCCGGAGAGCGAGCCGCCGTGCGAGACCACCAGGTCCGCCAGGTCCGAGGAGAACGCCCGGAAACGGGCGATCCCCGCCCCCGACACCAGGTCGAAGTCGATCCGTACGTGGACGCAGCCCTCGCCGAAGTGCCCGTACGGGGTCCCCCGCAGCCCGTGCCCGGCCAGCAGCGCCCGGAACTCCCGCAGGTACGCCCCCAGCCGGGCCGGCGGCACCGCGCAGTCCTCCCAGCCCGGCCAGGCCATCCCCCCGTCAGGCATCCGCGTCGCCGTGCCCGCCGCGTCCTCGCGGATCCGCCACAGCGCCCGCTGCCCCGCCGGGTCGGTGACCACGAGCGAGTCCACCGCGTCGGCGGCCCGTACGAGCGAGCGCGCCGCCGCCTCGTCCCGCATCTCGACGAACAGCCACCCCCCGCCCCGGGGCAGCAGCCCGGAAGCCGGGCCCACCAGGTCGGCCGCCATCCCCTCCACCGTCAGCGGCCCGAACCCCAGCAGCCCGGCCGCCGCGTCCGCCGCCGCGCTCTCGTCCGCGTACCCGAGGACCGCGAGCGCCGGCGCGCGCGGCGCCTCCACCAGGCGTACGACGGCCTCGGTCACCACCCCGAGCGTGCCCTCGCTCCCGCAGAAGGCCCGGGCCACCTCCACGCCCCGCTCGGGCAGCAGCGCGTCCAGCCCGCCGTATCCGGAGATCCGCCGCGAGAAGCCGCCGGCCGCCAGGCCCGTACGCAGCACCGCCAGGTTCCCCGACACCAGCTCCCGCAGACCCGCCGGGGCTCCCGCCCAGCCCGTCCCGAGCCGGTGCGCCGCGCCCCCGTACGCCGTGACCGCCAGCTCCGCCACGTTGTCCGCGGTGGTCCCCCAGGCCACCGAGTGGGCCCCGCACGCGTTGTTGCCGATCATCCCGCCCAGCGTGCAGCGGGAGTGCGTGGAGGGGTCCGGGCCGAAGGTCAGCCCGTACGGGCGGGCCGCCTCCCGCAGCCGGTCGAGCACCAGCCCCGGCTGGACCACGGCGGTCCGGGCGGCCGGGTCCAGCGACAGCAGGGCGTTCATGTGCCGGGTCAGGTCCAGCACCACACCGGTGCCCGTGG
Organism: Streptomyces sp. WM6372; assembly: GCF_001279655.1. NCBI lineage: Bacteria > Bacillati > Actinomycetota > Actinomycetes > Kitasatosporales > Streptomycetaceae > Streptomyces > Streptomyces sp. WM6372. The sequence goes on from NZ_LGDB01000180.1 coordinate 94,265, forward strand.
CCTGTCCGGCGATCGAGGTCCCGCCGCCGCGCGGGACGACCGGTACGCCGGCCTCCGCGCAGATCCGCAGCGCGGCGGCCACGTCCTCGGCGTCGCGCGGTGCGACCACCCCCACCGGCACCCGCCGGTAGTTCGAGGCGTCCATCGTCGCGAGGGCGCGGGCCGCGGCCCCGAAGTCCACCTCCCCGCGCAGGTTCTCCCGCAATGTCCGTTCGAGTTCCCCGGGTGACGTCACGGCCCCACCCTGCCACTGGCCGGACTCGTCTCATCGGGTGGACGCGCCTCCAAGGCGTGGACCGGGACCGGATACGCTCCGCTCGTGGCCGAGATCCAGATTCCCGCTGACATCAAGCCCGCCGACGGACGCTTCGGCGCGGGCCCCTCCAAGGTGCGGACCGAGGCGCTGGACGCCCTCGCCGCCACCGGTACCTCCCTGCTCGGAACCTCCCACCGCCAGGCCCCGGTCAAGAACCTGGTCGGCTCGGTGCGCGACGGCATCCGGGACCTCTTCTCCCTCCCCGAGGGCTACGAGGTGATCCTGGGCAACGGCGGCTCCACCGCCTTCTGGGACATCGCGACCGCCGGGCTCATCGAGCGCAAGTCCCAGCACCTCACGTTCGGCGAGTTCTCCTCCAAGTTCGCCAAGGCCGCGAAGCTCGCGCCGTGGCTGGACGAGCCGACCGTGATCTCCTCCGAGCCGGGCACGCACCCCGAGCCGGTGGCCGAGGCGGGCGTCGACGTGTACGCGTACACGCACAACGAGACCTCGACGGGTGTGGCGGCGCCGGTCAAGCGCGTCGCGGGCGCCGACGCCGGTTCACTCGTACTGGTGGATGCGACCTCGGGCGCCGGCGGTCTGCCGGTGGACATCACCGAGAGCGACGTCTACTACTTCGCCCCGCAGAAGTCCTTCGCCTCCGACGGCGGCCTGTGGCTGGCGGCGTTCTCCCCGGCGGCCCTGGAGCGCGCGGCGCGCGTGCACGCCTCCGGCAGCCGGCACGTCCCGGAGTTCTTCTCGCTGCCGACGGCGATCGACAACTCCCTGAAGAACCAGACGTACAACACCCCGGCCCTGTCCACCCTCTTCCTGCTGAACCAGCAGCTGGAGTGGATGAACAGCCAGGGCGGCCTGGAGTTCACGACCGGCCGTACGGCGGCCAGCGCGCGCCACCTGTACGGCTGGGCGGAGGCGTCGAAGTACGCCAACCCCTTCGTCGTGGACGCCGACAAGCGCTCCGCCGTCATCGGCACGATCGACTTCTCGGACGACATCGACGCGGCCGCCGTCGCCAAGGTGCTGCGCGCCAACGGCATCGTGGACACCGAGCCGTACCGCAAGCTCGGCCGCAACCAGCTCCGCATCGCGATGTTCCCGGCGATCGACCCGGCGGACGTGCAGGCGCTGACCGCGTGCATCGACTACGTGATCGAGCAGCTCTGACCACGCCCTGAGCGGCACCGTACGAGCCCCTGGCGACTCCGTGTCGCCGGGGGCTCCGTCGTTGCGCGGCAGCGCCGGATCCCCGGGACCTTGGTCCCGGGAACCGGGGCAAAGAGCCTGTGAACGGCGGCCCCTTGGCAGGTGCGCGGCCTGCGGCTTCATGCGCCGGGACCGGTACAAGAAGGACGCCTTCCCCACGGACAAGGTGTACGGGGACACCCACGGCTCGGCCCAACTGCGCCTGATCACCTGCGGCGGCAGCCTCACCGCCGACCGCCACTGGGACTCCGACGTCGTCGTCTTCGCACACCTCACCGGACGGGCGTCGGGCCGGGGGCGTGACCGGGCCCGGCCGCCCCGACCGGCGGGACCCGCACGCGATACCTTCAGGACCTCGGCATTCGGCATACGGTGAATGCAGTGCGGTGCAGTGCAGTGCGGTGCACCGCAGGACAGCATGGAGGCAGCGGCGTGAGCGTGCGAGTGACGGCGGCCCAGGGCGGCACGGACCCCTTCGGCACGGCCCGGCTGCGGCGCGGGGTGCTCGACTCCTGGGGCGCGGGCCCGGCCCGCTTCCGCGAGGACGCCAACGCCGAGGAGGACCTGGCCCTCGGCGGCTACCGCGACCGGCTCGTCGTCGAGCTGGCGCAGAACGCCGCCGACGCCGCGGCCCGGGCCGAGGTGCCCGGCCGGCTGCGGCTCACCCTGCACTCCGGCGAGGGCGGGCACGGCGTACTCGCCGTCGCCAACACCGGTGCCCCGCTGGACGCGACGGGCGTGGAGTCGCTGAGCACCCTGCGGGCCTCCGCGAAGCGGGAGTCCGCGGGGTCGGCCCGCACGACCGGCTCCGCCGACACCGTGGGCCGCTTCGGCGTCGGCTTCGCGGCCGTCCTCGCGGTGTCCGACGAGCCCGCCGTACTCGGCCGCCACGGCGGTGTCCGCTGGTCCCTGGCCGAGGCCCGCGAGCTGGCCCGCGACGCCGCCAACGGCAGCCCCGGCCTCGGCGACGAGCTGCGCCGCCGCGACGGGCACGTCCCGCTGCTGCGCCTGCCGCTGCCCGCCGAGGGCACCGCCCCCGAGGGCTACGACACCGTGGTCGTCCTCCCGCTGCGCGACGCCGCCGCCGGGGACCTGGTGCAGCGGCTGCTGGGCGGCATCGACGACGCGCTGCTGCTGACCCTGCCGGGGCTGGCCGAGATCGTCGTGGAGACCCCGCAGGAGGGCATCCGTACGATCCGCCGCCGCGACGAGGGCCCGTACACCGTCATCGAGGACGCGGCGGGAGGCGCCGGAGCAGCGGGCGCCCAGGGCGAGACCCGCCGCTGGCGCACCGTCCGGCACAGCGGCCCCATCGAGCGGGCGCTGCTCGCCGACCGCCCGGTGGAGGAGCGGCTGCGGCCGACCTGGACGGTGTCCTGGGCCGTGCCCGTGGACACCGAGGGCGCTCCCGTACGCCCGGCCACCGCGCCCGTGGTGCACGCGCCGACCCCGACCGACGAGCCGCTGGGCATCCCGGCCCTGCTCATCGCGACGCTGCCGCTGGACACCGCCCGCCGGCACCCCGCGCCGGGGCCGCTGACCGACTTCCTGGTGGAGCGCGCGGCCGACGCGTACGCCGAACTGCTGGGCTCCTGGGACCCGGTGGACACCGCGCTGGTGGACCTCGTACCCGGGCCGCTCGGCAAGGGCCCGCTGGACGGGGCGCTGCGCGCGGCCGTGCTCCAGCGGCTGCCGCGTACGGCGTTCCTCGCCCCGGCGGCCCCCGCCGAGCACGCCGAGGAGCGCTCCGCCCTGCGCCCGTTCGAGGCCGAGGTGGTGGAGGGCGCGGGCGCCGACACCGTACGGGTCCTCGCCGAGGTGCTGCCGACCCTGCTGCCCGCCGGGCTGGAGCGCCGGCCCGAGCTGCGCACGCTGGGCGTGGGCCGGCTGCCGCTGGGCGACGCCATCGAGCGGATCGCGGGCATCGAGCGCACCCCCGAGTGGTGGCACCGGCTGTACGACACCCTGGCGGGGGTGGACCCGGACCGGCTCTCGGGCCTGCCGGTGCCGCTGGCCGACGGGCGGACCACGATCGGCCCGCGCCACGTGCTGCTGCCCGACGCGGACACCCCGAAGGACCTGGCCCGGATGGGGCTGAAGGTGGCCCACCCGGACGCGGCGCACCCGCTGCTGGAGCGCCTCGGCGCGCTCCCGGCCACGCCGCGCGCGGTCCTGACGACCCCGCAGGTGCGGGCGGCGGTGGCCGCCTCGCTGGACGCCGGGGAGATCTGGGACGAGGACGCCCTCGACGCCGACGAGCTGGCGGAGGTGGTCCTGGGCCTGGTCCGGGACGCCGACCTGGCGCCGGGCGACGAGCCGTGGCTGGGCGCGCTGGCTCTGCCGGACGAGGACGGGGAGCTCACGCCCGCGGGCGAGCTGCTGCTGCCGGGCTCGCCGCTGGCCTCGGTGATCCGCGAGGACGAAGTCCCGTACGTGGACGGCGAACTGGCCGACAAATGGGGCGCGCAGCCCCTGACCGCCTGCGGGGTGCTGGCCACGTTCCAGCTGGTCCGCGCGACGGACGTGGTCCTCGACCCGGACGAACTGGAGCCGCGCGACGGGGACTTCGCCGAGCCGGACGACGCGGGGCTGCTGGACGCGGTGGACGTGTGGTGCGAGGACGTACTGGACCAGCTCCCGGACACCCCGCTGCCGCCCGTGGCCACGGAACTCGTCGCGGTCCGCGACCTCGACCTCGTCGACGACGACTGCTGGCCCCAGGCCCTGGCCATGCTCGCGCAGCCGCCGCTGCGCGACGCGCTGACCCAGCCCGTACGGGTACTGCTGCCGGACGGCACCACGCAGTCGGTGCGCCCGTACACCGCCTGGTGGCTGCGCGACCACCCGGTGCTCGACGGCCGCCGCCCGGCGGGCCTGCGCGCGGCGGGCGGCGACCCGCTGCTGGCGGGCCTGTACACCCCGGCGGACGCGACGGGCTTCGAGGACGAGCAGGTCCTGCGGGCGCTCGGCGTGCGCACGACGGTGCCGGCCCTGCTGGACGAACCCGGCGGTGCCGCCGAACTCCTGGGCCGGCTCGCCGACCCGGACCGCGAGGTGTCCGACCGCCAGCTGCACGCCCTGTACGGGGCCCTGGCCGATCTGGACCCCGAGCAGGTCACGCTCCCGGACGAGCTGCGCGCGGTGGTGGACGGCGAGATCGTCGTGGTCGACGCGGCGGACGCCGTGATCGCGGACGCCCCGGACCTCCTGCCCCTGACCGAGGGGCTCCCCCTGCTCCCGGTGGCCCCGGCCCGCGCGGCCGACCTGGCGGAGCTGCTCCAGGTCCGGCGCCTCTCGGAGACGGTCCCGGCGGAGGTCACGACGCCGGGCGAGGAGCACGAGGTCCCGGAGTCGGTCCGGATCCTCCTGGGCCCCTCGACCCCGGCGACCTACCTGGAGCACGAGGAGCTGATCGCGGGCGGCGTGGAGCTCGACTGGCGCCGCACCCCGGACGGCACCCTGCACGCCGCCACCCTGGAGGGCGTGGCGGCGGGCCTCGCCTGGTCGGCGGCCCAGTGGCCCCGCCGCTTCGAGGTGGCCGCCCTCCTGGAGGACCCCTCCCGCACCCCGGAACTGGCCCGCGACCGCTGGTTCGACTGAGGCCGGCTCCTCCGTCAGACGGCCGGGCCGAAGCCCGTGACCGTCGGGTGGGGAGTCCTCGTGCCCGTACCGGGGAAGACGGTGACCTTCCCGGAGGCGTCCGCGGACCAGAGGTCCGGCAGGCCGTCACCGGTGAGGTCGCCGTCGGAGCCGACGCGCGGGTGCGTGCCCGGCGCCAGGGTGGCCAGGACCGGCCCGGCGGCCGGGTCGGCGAAGGCGGAGAAGTCCGGGGCGTCCGGGGTGCCGGCGATGGAGAAGGCGCGGATCGTGCCGTTCACCTGAGAACGGGCCCACAGGGTCGGGAAGTCGGTGCCCTGGGCGCGGCCCGGGGTGAGCAGCTCGTAGCCGTCCCAGCGGGTGTCGTCACCCGAGACGAGGACTGCCTCGTCGTTCAGCCCGTTCGCGAATCCACGCTCCACCAGCCACAGACGGCCGTTCTCGGCGAACAGCACCGAGGTGGCCGGGAGGACGCCCCCGACCGGGCTGTCACCTCGCGGCGATCCGAACACCGCGAACTGCGTGACCTTCGACCAGTCGGAGCCGAGACCGTGCTCCGCGCAGTCGATGATGCGGCGGTCCGCGCTCCGGCAGGTGTCGGGCTTGTAGGCGAGGGTCGGCCCCTGCTCCGTGAACAGGCCGCTTCCGCCGTTGTGGAAGACGTACAGGGCGGAACCCCCGGGCACGTGGGCGATCAGGTCGTCGACCTGCTGGTGGCTCAGGCTCCCGCGGTGGCCGTACTGGACCCCCGTCCAGCTCCCGCTGCCGCCCGGGGCGGCGAGGGCGCGCGCGTTCGCGGTGTCCAGCGGGTTCGAACCCCACGTGCGGAGGTTGCCGGACGCGTCCGGGACGAGGACGTCCGGCTTGCCGTCGGCGTCGATGTCGCCGAAGGCGGCGGGGGCGGTGCTCTGCTGGGCGTAGTAGTAGGCGCTCGCGTCCTGGGAGACGTTGCCCGCGTTGTCCATCGTCTGGAGGTAGACCGCCTGGCTGCCCCAGGTCTCGGGCTTGACCTTGATGTCGAGGGAGCCGTCCGTCAGGCGGACGATGTGGGAGTCCTGCGCCCCGTCCGAGCAGCGCCAGCCGACGCTGGGCGTCGAGGTGGTCCGCCAGCGGGCGCAGGCGATCTCCGAGCCGGTGTCCGTGCCCTTCAGTGTGAAGGTCGCCTCCTCGCCGACCTTCTTGGGAGTCGCGTCCGTGGTGATCTCGGCGGTCGGCGGTGTGTGGTCCACCCGGAAGTAGCACCAGGGCGTGTAAGGGCTGGTCAGCTTCCCGTCGGTGGCGCGTGCCCGCCATGCGTACTGGCCGCCGTCCACGAACTGGTCGCCGCCGAAGGACGTGCCGGCCTCGGGCCACGTGGTCCAGATGGACGCCTGGTCGGTGCGCTTGCCCCCGTACGCGGTGTCCCAGAGCTGGAACGTCGTCTGGACCTGCGCACCCGCCGGCGAGGTGGCCTTGGCACGGAAGGTGAGGTCACCCAGACCGACCCAGCCCGCGCCGGATCCGGAGTACGGGTTGGTATCGCAGTCGGAGTAGCGGTCCTCACCGGCGAAGCCGGGAGTGGGGCTGGTCCGGGGCGCGGTGACCGCGGGCGCCGCCGGACCGCCGGCCGCAGCCGCCGGCGCGGCGGCCGCGACGCCGAGCGCCAGGGCCAGAGCGGCCATGGGTAGTGCGCGGGCAAGTGTCATGTGGTGGTCCCCCCTGGGATTTTCGGACTGTCGAGCAGCCGTAATCTGCCACAAGGGTTACCGGGTCGCACTGACATTTGATCGGCCGCACCACGGGCCGTGGTACGGCCGATCGGGGTTCAGGCCGGGAACTTGTGGTTGACCCAGCGGAAGGTGACTTCGATCAGGGCCGAGGCCGCCGCCGCGACGGCGACGGCCGTCCAGGGGAGTTCGGTGCCGACCAGCTTCAACTCGAAGAAGTTCTGGAGCCAGGGGACGACCAGGACGATCAGGAAGGCGCCGCCCATCGAGCCGACCAGGGCCACCCGCCACCACGTGTACGGGCGGGCGATGATCACCAGGACCCACATCGAGGTCAGGAACAGCGTCAGCGTCGCCGCGCTCGTCTCGGCCTGGAGGGCCTCCGGGCCCGTGTAGTGGTGGCGGGCGAGCACGTACGTCACGAAGGTGGCCACCGCCGCGATCACGCCGCCCGGGATCGCGTAGCGCATCACCCGTTTCACGAAGTGCGGCTTCGCGCGCTCCTTGTTCGGTGCCAGGGCCAGGAAGAAGGCCGGGATGCCGATCGTGAGCGTGGACAGCAGCGTCAGGTGGCGCGGCAGGAAGGGGTACTCGACCTGGAAGCAGACCACCAGGATCGCCAGCAGCACCGAGTAGACGGTCTTCGTGAGGAAGAGCGTGGCGACGCGGGTGATGTTGCCGATGACCCGGCGGCCCTCGGCGACCACCGAGGGGAGGGTGGAGAAGCTGTTGTTCAGGAGGACGATCTGGGCGACCGCGCGGGTGGCCTCCGAGCCCGAGCCCATGCTCACGCCGATGTCGGCGTCCTTGAGGGCCAGGACGTCGTTGACGCCGTCGCCCGTCATCGCGACCGTGTGGCCCTTCGACTGCAGCGCGCCGACCATGTCCCGCTTCTGCTGCGGGGTGACCCGCCCGAAGACGGCGTTCTCGTCGAGGACCTTGGCCATCTCGGCCCGCTCGGTCGGCAGCTTGCGCGCGTCCACCGTGTTCTCGGCGCCCGGCAGGCCCAGCTTGCCGGCCACCGCGCCCACCGAGACCGCGTTGTCCCCGGAGATGACCTTCGCGTGGACCTTCTGGTCCTCGAAGTAGCGCAGGGTGTCGGCCGCGTCGGGGCGCAGCCGCTGCTCCAGGACGATCAGCGCGGTCGGCTTGACCCCGGCCCCGACGGCCGGGTCGTCGAGCTCGCGCGCGGCCCGGGCGAGCAGCAGGACGCGCAGGCCCTGCTCGTTGAGGCCGTTGATCTCGTCGAGGGCCGGGTCGCCGGCCGGGAGGAGCACGTCGGGGGCGCCGAGCAGCCAGGTGTTGTTCTCGCCGTCGCCCTCGCTGAAGCTGGCACCGCTGTACTTGCGGGCGGAGGAGAACGGCAGGGACTCGGTGCAGCGCCACTCGGCGCTGTCCGGGTAGGCGTCGATGATCGCCTGGAGGCTGGCGTTGGGGCGGGGGTCGGACTCGCCGAGCGCGCCGAGCACCTTCTCGACGTACGCGGCCTCCGCGCCGCCGAGCGGCCGGAGCTCGGTGACGTCCATGCCGCCCTCGGTGAGGGTGCCGGTCTTGTCGAGGCAGACCACGTCGACGCGGGCGAGGCCCTCGATGGCCGGCAGTTCCTGCACCAGGCACTGCTGGCGGCCGAGCCGGATGACGCCGATCGCGAAGGCCACGGAGGTCAGCAGGACGAGGCCCTCGGGGATCATCGGGACGATGCCGCCGACCGTGCGGGCGATGGCGTCCTTGAGGTTGTCGTCCTTGACGACGAGCTGGCTGATGATCAGGCCGATCGAGGTCGGGATCATCATCCAGGTGACGTACTTGAGGATGGTGGAGATGCCGGAGCGCAGCTCGGAGTGGACGAGCGTGAAGCGGGTGGCCTCTTCGGCCAACTGGGCGGCGTAGGCCTGGCGGCCGACCTTGGTGGCGGTGAACGCGCCGCCGCCCGCGACGACGAAGGACCCGGACATGACGGGGTCGCCGGGCTTCTTCAGGACGGGGTCGGCCTCGCCGGTGAGCAGGGACTCGTCGATCTCCAGGCCCTCGGCCTCGCCGACGGACCCGTCGACGACGACCTTGTCGCCGGGGCCGAGTTCGATGACGTCGTCGAGGACGATCTCGGAGGTGGAGATCTCGGCGGTCCGGCCGTCGCGGCGGACGCTGGGTTTGGCCTCGCCGATGACGGCGAGACCGTCCAGGGTCTTCTTGGCCCGCATCTCCTGGATGATGCCGATGCCGGTGTTCGCGATGATCACGTAGCCGAACAGGCTGTCCTGGAGCGGCGCGACGATGAGCATGACGACCCAGAGCACGCCGATGATGGCGTTGAACCGGGTGAAGACGTTGGCGCGGACGATGTCGGCGGTGGAGCGGCTGCTGCGCACGGGCACGTCGTTGACGGCTCCGCGGGCGACGCGCTCGGCGACTTCGGCGGTGGTCAGGCCGGCGGGCTTGAACCGGGGTGCGGGCGGCCGGACCGGGTGTACCGGATCCAGCTCGGCTCCCGCGTCGATGGCCGCGCCGCCGGGACCGCCGGATCCCGGCCCGGAACCGTCTGGTTCGATCTCTGCCCGCTGCGTCATGCTTTCGACGGTAAAGGGGGTTCTACCGCTTCACCCGCCGAGAAGTCCGAAGATCCGACTTCGGGATGACCCGAATCGTCCCGTGGTCCCCCTCGGCTCCCGGCCGGTCAGCCGGAGGTGCCGCTCTCCTCTTCCCGCCCGGCCTGTGCTGCCGCGTGCCGCTTGAGCGCGGCGTCGCGGCCCCGTACGTACCAGAGGCCGATCAGGCCGAGGAACCCGCCGGCCGCGCAGCACCAGACCCACCACAGCAGGTCCCGGTCGGCGAACCAGCCGTAGAAGGGGAGCTGGACCAGGAACATGGCGAACCAGATGATCGTGCCGCCGGTGACGGTCGCGACGACCGGGCCCTCAAGGGGCGCGGGCGCCTCGTGCTTCGCAGTCCATTTCGCCATGACCCCCAGTCTAGGTGCGCCGAAACGGGGTCTACGCGCGGAGATGGACGGGCTTTCGTTCATGTGTTCATACTGAAACGGTGTGGGCATGGCCCATTTTCTTCGTATGAATCCCCCAATGCCCCCGCGATGAAGACCCAGAGGACCGCATGAGCACGTCGGCTCCCGCCCCCGCGCCCACCCTCCCGGACCCCGCCCCGCGCGGCGGGTCCGCACTGGACCGCCACTTCAAGATCTCCGAGCGCGGCTCCACGGTCGCCCGCGAGGTCCGGGGCGGTTTCGCGACCTTCTTCGCGATGGCCTACATCATCGTGCTGAACCCGATCATCCTGGGCAGCGCGAAGGACATGTACGGGCACCAGCTCGACAGCGGCCAGCTCGTGACCGCCACCGTCCTGACGGCGGCCTTCACCACGCTCCTCATGGGCGTCATCGGCAACGTCCCGATCGCGCTCGCCGCCGGCCTCGGCGTGAACACCGTCGTCGCCCTCCAGCTCGCCCCGCGCATGAGCTGGCCCGACGCCATGGGCATGGTGGTCCTGGCCGGCCTCGTCGTGATGCTGCTGGTCGCGACCGGCCTGCGCGAGCGGGTCATGAACGCCGTCCCGCTCGGCCTGCGCAAGGGCATCGCGATCGGCATCGGCCTGTTCATCATGCTGATCGGCCTGGTCGACTCGGGCTTCGTCACCCGCATCCCGGACGCCGCGCACACCACCGTGCCGCTCACCCTCGGCACCGGCGGCCACCTGCACGGCTGGCCCGTCCTGATCTTCATCGTCGGCGTACTGCTGACCCTCGCCCTGCTGATCCGCAAGACGCCCGGCGCGATCCTGATCTCCATCGTGGTCATGACCGTCGTCGCCGTGGCCGTCCAGCTGATCGCCGGGCTGCCCGACTCGGGCTGGGGCCTGACCGTTCCCGAATGGCCGGGCAACCCGGTGGCCGCGCCCGACTTCGGGCTCGTCGGCCAGGTCAGCCTGTTCGGCGGCTTCGGCAAGGTCGGCCTGCTGACCGGCATCCTCTTCGTCTTCACCGTGCTGCTGTCCTGCTTCTTCGACGCGATGGGCACGATCCTCGGCGTCGGCGACGAGGCCAAGCTGATCGACAAGGACGGCAACTTCCCCGGCATCAACAAGGTGCTGCTCATCGACGGCCTGGCCGTCGCCTCGGGCGGCGCCACCTCGTCCTCGGCCACCACCTGCTTCGTGGAGTCCACGGCCGGCGTCGGAGAAGGCGCCCGTACGGGTCTCGCGAACGTCGTGACCGGCGGCCTCTTCACCGTGGCGCTGTTCCTGACCCCGCTCGCCACCATGGTCCCGTCCCAGGCGGCGACCCCCGCGCTCGTGGCGGTCGGCTTCCTCATCCTGGCGGGCTCGGTCAAGGACATCGACTGGAGCGACTTCACCATCGCCGTCCCGGCCTTCCTGGCCATGGTGATGATGCCGTTCACGTACTCGATCACCAACGGCATCGGCTTCGGCTTCATCGCCTTCTGCGTGCTGCGGCTGGCGACCGGCCGGGGCCGCGAGGTCCCGGCGGCCCTGTACGTCGTGTCCGCGGTGTTCGTCTTCTACTACGCGATGCCGGCCCTCGGCCTCACGTAAGCGCCCACGGGCCCGCGTCGCCCACGCACCACTCACGCGTCACTCACGCGTCACTCACGCATCACTCAGGCGTCCTCACGTCAGCCCGTAGAACTTCTCCGTCTCGTCGACGGCCGCCTTGAAGCGCTCGTCGAAGTCATCGCGAATGAGCGTCCGGACCACGTAGTCCTGGACGCTCATTCCGCGTTTCGCGGCATGAGTCCGGAGGCGGTCGAGCAGCTCCCCGTCTATGCGCATGCTCAGCACGTGTGTCCCCATGCCGAAAGAGTCGTGGCACAGGCCGTGGACGCGTGTCGCTTTCCGCCGCCGACTCACCCGTACGAGTGACACGCTTCAGTGGCGTTCCTTAGAGAGAGTAATGAGGTAGTCTAAAGAGATGCTCGACCTAACCCATGGCGACGACGCTGCCGCCGTGAACGACCTCCGCTCCGCCGTCATGCGGCTCGGCCGGCGCCTCAAGCACCAGCGCGTCGACGAATCGCTGAGCCCGACCGAGATGTCGGTCCTCGGCACCCTCGCCCGGTGCGGCCAGGCCACCCCCGGTGAGCTGGCCCGGCGCGAGCACGTCCAGCCGCCGTCGATGACGCGCATCGTGGCGCTGCTGGAGGCCAAGGGACTGGTCAGGCTGCAGCCGCACCCGGACGACCGCCGCCAGAAGGTGGTCACCCAGACCGAGGAGGCCGAAGCGATGCTCGAAGAGAGCCGTCGCAAGCGGAACGCCTTCCTGGCCGGGCTGGCCGCCGAGCTCACCGAGGACGAATGGGCCAAGCTGCGCGAGGCCGCGCCCGTCCTGGAGAAGCTCGCGCACTTGTAAGGAACGACGCCAGGAGGCGACGCTTTTGAGTACGGGAACCGGAGCAGACTCCGCACCCGGCCATACATCCACCACTACCACCGGGCGCGCCGCGCGCTCCACATGCTCCACGGGCAAGAACAACTCGATGTTCAGCTCGCTGAAGATCCGGAACTACCGGCTCTTCGCCACGGGACAGGCCGTATCCAACACCGGCACCTGGATGCAGCGCATCGCCCAGGACTGGCTGGTCCTGTCCCTGACCGGCTCGGCCTCGGCCGTCGGCATCACGATCGCGCTGCAGTTCCTGCCGATGATGGTGTTCGGCCTCTACGGAGGCGTACTCGCGGACCGGCTGCCCAAGCGGCCGCTGCTGATCGCCACGCAGACCCTGATGGGCCTGACCGGTGTCGCCCTGGCCGCCCTCACCCTCGCCGGACACGTCCAGGTCTGGCACGTGTACCTCGCGGCCTTCCTGCTCGGCCTCGTCACCGTCGTGGACAACCCCGCACGGCAGACGTTCGTCTCCGAGATGGTCGGCAAGGACCAGCTCGCCAACGCCGTCAGCCTGAACTCGGCGAACTTCCAGTCCGCGCGGCTGGTCGGCCCGGCGATCGCCGGTGTGCTGATCACCGCCGTCGGCGTCGGCTGGGCCTTCCTGCTGAACGGGCTGTCCTTCGCCGCGCCCGTCGCCGGGCTGCTGCTGATGCGGACCCGCGAACTGCACCCGGTCGAGCCGCAGCCGCGCGCCAAGGGACAGCTGCGGGAAGGTCTGCGGTACGTCGCCGGGCGCCCCGAGCTGATCTGGCCGATCGTGCTGGTGGGGTTCATCGGCACGTTCGGGTTCAACTTCCCGATCTGGCTGTCGGCGTTCGTCAGCGACGTGTTCCACGGGGACGCGGGCACGTACGGGCTCTTCAACACGCTGATCGCCGCGGGCTCCCTGGCGGGTGCGCTGCTGGCGGCACGGCGCGGGCACTCGCGGCTGCGGCTGCTGGTCGCGGCGGCGGTCCTGTTCTCCGCGCTGGAGGTCGTGACGGCCTTCGCGCCCGGGTTCTGGCTGTTCGCGGCGCTGCTGGTGCCGATCGGGATGTTCGGGCTGACGGTCAACGTCACCGCGAACGCGAGCGTCCAGATGGCCACCGACCCCGAGATGCGGGGCCGGGTGATGGCGCTGTACATGATGGTGTTCACCGGCGGCACCCCGATCGGTGCGCCGGTCGTCGGCTGGGTGACGGACACGTACGGGGCCCGGGTCGGCATGGCCGCGGGCGGCCTCGTCTCCCTGGCCGCCGCCGCGACGATCGCGGTGATCCTGTCCCGGGTCGGCAACCTCCGGCTCAGTGTGAGCCGCCGCGGGGTCACGTTCGTGCCCTCGCCCCGCCCCCGCGAGCTGGTCACGGCGGCGTAGTACGTCCGCTGCGAGCCCCGCGGCTGCCGCGTCGGCGGCGCGGCCGCGTGACGCCTCGGCGGCGCGGCCGCGTCAGTCGCGGGGCTTACGGCGGAAGAGGCGCTTCGCGCCGAAGACCAGGGCCGTACCCACGGCCAGGACGGCCGCGCCCTTCGTGAACCCGCCCCCGCCTTGCCCACCCGCGGGGCCGGGGGCACCGGCGGCCGGGGTCGCGCCCGGCTTCCCCGGAGCCGGGGTCGCCGAGCCGCCGGACGCCGACGCCGGCTTCACCGGAACCGCCACCACCCGGCTCGACTCCCCCTCCGAGCCGAACAGCAGCGTCCCGCCGTCCGCCGAGTACGTCACCGACTCCGCCTGCCCCTGCCACGGCGCGTCCACCCGCTCGCCCTCGCCCTCCGGCTTCCCGTCCTTCCAGGGATAGGTCTTCGCGAAGAAGTAGCCGCGCAGCGTGAGGCGGCCGCCGTCCGGCGAGAACGCCCCGTCCGTGACCCACGGCAGGTCCGCGACCCGCCGGAAGACGTTCGTCCCCGAAGCCGACAGCTGCTGCGGCCCCTCGTACAGCCCGCCCTTGTCCTCGCTCTTGCTCGCGATGTACACCCGGCCCGTCACCGGATGCACCATCAGTGCCTCCGCGTTGCGCGCCCCGTCCGCGTACTTCACCGTGAACTGCTCGGCCTTGACCGTGACATCGGCCAGCTGCTTCGGCTCCGGGAAGCGGTAGATCCAGACGTGGTCCCAGGTCCCGTTCAGGTTGTCCCCGATGTCGCCGACGTACAGCTGCCCGTCCGGGCCCAGCGAGATGGCCTCGACGTCGCGCGGGGTGCCGATGCCCGTCAGCGTCACCCGGGCCACCGTCTTGCCGGTCGCCGAGTCCACCGCGTAGACGTACGGGCCGTCGTCGCTGTCGTTGTGCGTCCAGTACACGCCCGGGTGGATCCGGCTCGCCGCCAGCCCGCTCGACTCCTTGATCCGCGGATCGGTGATCGTGAACCCGGAGGCGCCGGCGGGAGCCGGCCCGGCAGCGGCGGCGGCCGAACCCGGCAGCACGACAAGGGCAATGACGGCGGTCAACGGCAGCAGGCGCATACCCCAAGCGTGCCAGCCCGCCCCGCGTGTCCGGCATCACAGGGGCGCCCGGCGCGTGATCCGCGATGATGACCGGATGCGTTTCATGTTCGTCGGCGATTCCATGACCATCGGACGCGCCGGCGACTACACCTGGCGCTACCGGATGTGGCAGCACCTGAGTGCCGTCCCGGGCGGCCCGTACGAGATCGTCGGCCCGCGCACCGCGCTCTTCGACACCGAAGCCAACGAGCCGACCAGCCACGCGTACGCCGACCCCGGCTTCCCCGAGCCCGCCCGCCGCCACCTCGCCGGCTGGGGCGAGGGCTGGCAGCACATGGCCCCCCTCATCGGCGCCGCCGTCCGCTCCGGCGAGCCCGACGTCCTGCTCGTCTCCCTCGGCCTGATCGACCTCGGCTTCTACACCGGCGCCGAGGAGACCGCGGCCAACGCCCGCCGCTTCGTCGCGGAGGCCCGGGCGGCCCGGCCGGGCATCCGGATGGTCCTGCTCCCGGTCATCCCGAACGTCCGGGCCGAGTCCGACGCGCCGTTCGCGGCCGAGGTGGCCCGGTTCAACGAGCTCCTCGCGAAGGCCGTCGCCGACCTGTCGACCGACGCCTCGCCGATCCTGCTGGCCGCGCGCCCGGCCTCGTACGAGATCGCGCACGACACGTACGACGGCACCCACCCCAACGCCTCGGGCGAGCACCGCCTGGCCGGGGAGTTCGCGGCGGTACTGCACCAGGCCTGGGGCATCGGCGGCCCCTACCGAACCCTCTGACACCCCGTAGGGCCGCACCCGGCGTTCCCGCCGTGACCCGGCCTGCGTGCGTATCGTTGTACTACGCGGCTGCCCGCGACTGCGCGGCAGCGGGGAGGAGCGCCACGATGACCGTCGTAGAGACCGACAGGATCGAGATGGCCGACATCAGCAGCGAGCAGGCCTTGGACGAGATGTTCGAGGCGCTTGAGCCCGTCCCCGAGGGATTGAAGGTCGAGATCGTCGAGGGGACCGTCTACATGTCGCCGCAGCGGGACACGCACTGGGAGATCATCCGCAGGATCGTCCGTGCACTGGAAGACGAGTTCGGCATGGGAGTGAAAGCCCTCTCGGACGTGCGCATCGACTTCCCGGGTCGGCTGAACGGGTTCGCGCCGGACGTCGCGCTGCTCAGTGACGATGCCACGAAGGACAACGCGGCTCACTGGCGCCACGAGGACGTGAAGTTCGTCGCCGAGGTGATCTCCAAGGGCACCGCGGCGAACGACTACGGCCCCAAGAAGGCCGCCTACGCCACCGCCGAGGTGCCCGCGTACCTCATCGTCGATCCCTACACCCGCCGCTGCGTGCTCCACACCCAGCCCAAGGACGGGGACTACGCCACGGAGACGAAGATCGCCTTCGGCGACGAGATCGACCTCACGGACACCGTGGTGGGCCTCACGCTCGACACGTCCGAGTTCCCCCGCGACTGATCCGCGCCGCTCCCCCGGTCCGCGACTGATCCGGTCCGCGCCCCCGGTCCGCGCCCCGCACCGGGGGCGCGGACCGGTCGCGCTGTCACCTCGGCCGGATCACCAGGCGAAGGCCTCGGGCGAGGGCCCCGGGCCGGGGAAGACCTCGTCCAGGCCGGAGAGCACCTCGTCCGACAGCTCCAGCTCCAGCGCCCGCAGCGCGCTCTCCAGCTGCTCCGCCGTACGGGGACCCACGATCGGCCCCGTCACCCCGGGCCGGGTCAACAGCCACGCCAGCGCCGTCTCGCCGGGCTCCAGGCCGTGCTTGTCGAGCAGGTCCTCGTACGCCTGCACCTGCGCCCGTACGGACGTGTTGGCCAGGGCGTCCGCGGAGCGACCGGAAGCACGGCGGCCGCCCTCGACCTCCTTCTTGATGACGCCGCCCAGCAGCCCCCCGTTCAGCGGGGACCACGGGATCACCCCGAGCCCGTACTCCTGCGCCGCCGGGACGATCTCCATCTCGGCACGCCGCTCGGCGAGGTTGTAGAGGCACTGCTCGCTGACCAGCCCGACCGAACCGCGCCGCGCGGCCGTCTCGTTGGCCTGGGCGATCTTGTAGCCGGGGAAGTTCGACGACCCGGCGTACAGCACCTTGCCCTGCTGGATCAGCACGTCGACGGCCTGCCAGATCTCCTCGAACGGAGTCCGGCGGTCGACGTGGTGGAACTGGTAGAGGTCGATGTAGTCCGTCTGGAGCCGCTTGAGGCTGGCCTCGACGGCCCGGCGGATGTTCAGCGCCGAGAGCCGGTCGTAGTTGGGCCACGGGTCGCCTTCGCCGGCCATGTTCGCGTACACCTTGGTGGCCAGCACGGTCTTGTCCCGCCGGCCGCCGCCCTGGGCGAACCAGGTGCCGATGATCTCCTCGGTGCGGCCCTTGTTCTCGCCCCAGCCGTAGACGTTGGCGGTGTCGAAGAAGTTCAGGCCCGCGCCGAGCGCGGCATCCATGATCGAGTGGCTGGTGGGTTCGTCTGTCTGCGGACCGAAGTTCATCGTGCCGAGTACAAGTCGGCTGACCTTGAGTCCGGTGCGTCCGAGCTGTGTGTACTTCATGGACCCCAAGCCAACTGCCTGGAGTCCACTCCAGGCAAGGGCCCGCGCGGACGGGTCGCCGTCCGGGGCGCGGCTACTGGCCCACGGCGGCTGCCACGGCCACGACGACGAACATCAGCACGAGTACACCGGCCATCACACGGTTTCGGGTCTTGGGATCCACCCGTCGAGCGTAACGCGGGCGCCGCGGGTTCCCGTACCGAGGGGCGTCAGGCGGCCAGGGGCCAGGCCTCGACCACCTCGTAGCGGGGCTGCTCCCCGGGGACCCCGCCCGCCGGGAGGTTGCTGCGGACCAGGCTGAGCTCCCCGACCCGCCAGGGCGTTCCCTCGAAGCCCGCCAGGGCGTCGGCGTACGGGTGCATGTCGGCGCCGGTGCGGCTGCGGGCCAGGGTGAGGTGGGGGGTGTAGCGGCGGTGGTGCTCCATCGGTACCCCGGCCCGGCGGGCGGCGGCGTCGGCGCGCTCGGCGAGCATCCGCATCGGGTCGAGCCCGCCGGCCGCGCCGACCCACAGGGCGCGGTCGCCGAAGTGCCCGGAGCCGTGGATGCGCAGGCTGAAGGGTTCGGTGCGGTGGGCGGCGCGGGCCAGGCGGGCGTGCAGGTCCGCCAGGAGCTCCTCACGCACCTCGCCCATGAAGGCGAGGGTGAAGTGCCAGCCCGCCTCCCCCGTCCAGCGCAGCCGGTCGTCCCGGAGGGACTCCACCGCCTCGCGCAGCTCCTCGACGGCCTGCTGGGGCGGCATCAACGCGGCGAACAGCCTCATGGGCGCGAGCCTAACCCGGACGACGGGTCGGGCTCGCGCCGGGAGGGTCACGCGTCCGCGATCGGGATCTGGTGAGTCGCCGAAGACGCCGTCTTGCCGTTCACCGGGGTGGTGTCCGGGGCGGCGGCCGGCTGGGACATCGACGAGAGAAGCTGGCGGGCCAGGCCCAGGCCCGTTCCGCCCATGGTCAGCGCCTTGGCGAACATCTCCGACATGCCCTCGGCGCCGTTCAGGAGGACCATGTGCTCGACGTTCCCGAAGGCACCCGCGCCCGCCTCCACGATCGCCGGCCAGTTCTCGGCGAGCTGCTGGGCGACGACCGCCTCCTGGTTCTCGGCCAGGGCGGCGGCCCGCGCCTTGATGGCGTCAGCCTCGGCCAGGCCCTTCGCCTTCGCCGACGCCGCGACCGCGAGGCCCTTCGCCTGGGTGGCCGCGGCCTCGGCCTCACCGGTCGCCCGGGTGGCCTTCGCGGCCGCCAGGCCCCGGGCCTCGGTGGCCGCCGCGTCCGCGGTCGCCGCCGTCGTGACGCGCGTGGCCTCGGCCGCGGCCGCCAGCTCGGTCTCCTTGGCCTTGGCCTGCGCCGCCGAGATGCGCGCGTCGCGCTCGGCCTCGGCGCGGGTACGGGTCTCGTACGCCGCCGCGTCCGCGGGCTTGCGCACGTCCGCCTGAAGCTGCTGCTCGCGCCGGTGCGCTTCGAGCTCGGCGACCCGGGTCTCCTGTACGACGACTTCCTGGCGGGCCGCGGCCTCCGAGAGCGGGCCCGCCTGGCGGGCGGTCGCGGCGGCCTTGTCGCGCTCGGCCTGGTAGCCGGCCTGGAGGATCTCGCTGTCGCGGGTGGCCTCCGCCATCCGCGCGAACGCGGTCTGCTCGGCCTCGGTGGCCAAACGGTTCGCCTCGGCCTGCGCGATGCGCGCGTCCCGCTGGACGGCGGCCGCGTGCGGCATCGCCAGGTTCTTGATGTAGCCCGTCGGGTCCTCGATCTCGTGGATCTGGAGCGAGTCGACGATGAGGCCGAGCTTCTCCATCTCCGTACCGCAGGCCGCCCGGGTCTGCCCCGTCAGCTTCTCCCGGTCGCGGATCATGTCCTCGACCGTCAACCCGCCCACGATGGACCGCAGATGGCCGGCGAAGACGATGTGCACCCGCTCGGGCATCATCTTCTGCTGGTCCAGGAAGCGGCGTGCCGCGTTCGCGATGGACACGAGGTCGTCGCCGATCTTGAAGATCACGACGCCCTTCACCCGCAGCGGGATGCCCTGATGGGTCACGCAGTCCACGTTCAGCTGGGTCTCGTTGAGGTCCAGCGAGAGCTTGCGCACCGCCTGCACACCGGGGACCACGAGGGTTCCGCGCCCGGTGACGATCCGGAACCCCATGCCCTCGCCGATGCCCTCGGTGCGGTGCGTGGAGCCGGAGATGACGAGTGCCTCGTTCGGTTCGGCCACCCGCCACATGAGCTTGAACAGGCCGATCAAAGCCAGGATTGCGGCGAGAACGATTCCCGCCACGACGCCGATAGCCATCGGCAACGCCCCCTTATCGCAGTGCCGTTCGACACTGACGAGGGCGAGTGTGCTCCTGCGGCGGGCCGTTAAGAAGACGCAGACGGATTCTTGTCGCCATCTTGATACGAACCACATCCGCGCAGGTGGCGTCGGGGCTCAGTTGTCGTACGCCGCCATCACGTACACCGTGCGCGGCGGCAGGTACTCGACGACGGTCACCACCGTCCCGACCGGCAGCCGGCCCGTCCCGTGCGCCGGATGGGCGAGGAAGTGCTCCGCGCCGCCCCGGATGCGGACGATCACCTCGCCCACGAGCCCGGGGCCCACCGTCCCGGTCACCCGGCCGTCCAGCCCGATCATGCCGTCTTCCCCCATGGGGCGAGGGTACGCCGCCGGTGCGGGGGCGGCGCGGCTTTACGGGCGGCGCGGCCATACGGGGCCGGTGCGGCTTTACGAGGCCGGCGCGGCTTTACGAGGGCCGTGCCGACTCCACGAGTGCCGCACGGCCCTACGAGTGCCCCAGGTCCGCGGCCGGGAGGTCCGCTGCGGGGACCGAGCCCGTGTCGGGGGCCGGGCGCAGCGGGAACTCGTCCGTGGCCATCGAGTCGAGCACCGGCGGCGCCGGGCGCAGCGGCTTCGGCATGACCGCGGCCTCCGAGTGGCCGCCGCAGCCGTACGAGAGCGAGACGAGGTGTCCGTCGGCCGGGCCGAACTCGTTGGCGCAGACCCCGAAGGCCTGGCCCAGGGAGCCGCCGATGGCGACGAGGAACCCGCAGGAGACGCAGGAGGCGGGCGCGGCCTGCGCCATCGGGGTCTTGGCGCCGAAGGACTCGTCCCAGCGGTCGGCCGCGCTGTGCAGCCCGTACCGGGACAGGACCCGGGCGCGCCGCATGCCGAGCTCCTCGGCCACGGAGGTGATGGAGCCCCGTACGGGGACCACGGCGCGGTCGGTGACGTCGGCGTCCTCGGCCTCGACCAGTTCGGCCATTTCGGTGGAGACGACCGAGTTCGGCGGCGGCGCGTCCTCGCCCGACCAGCCCGGCTCCAGCCGCAGGTCCTCGGCGTCGGTGGGCAGCAGGTCGCCGGGGCCCATGTCACCCGGGCGCAGCCGCTCGCTCCACGGCACCCATTCGGGGGCGAGGAGGGCGTCGTCGCCGGGAAGCAGCACCGTTTCGTCGAGGGTGACGTTCTTGGCGCGGGAGGCGCGCGTGACGGTGACGGCCCAGCGCCAGCCCCGGTAGCCGGGGTCCTTGCACTCGAAGAAGTGCGTGACGACCCGGTCGCCCTCCGCCACGGCGGAGACGTGCTCGCCCACCACGGAGGGAGCGGCGGCTTCCTCGGCCGCCGTGCGGGCGAGGTCTACCGCCTCGGCGCACAGGCGGTCGGGGGTACGGCTTCGCGTCGTCGCAGCACTCACAGGTCTCGTTCTCTCCTACGCCGTCTCACGAGTGCGCCGTCCGTACTGTCGTCCTGAACGACCCGTCGGTCCTGTCCGTACGTGGCGCGGGCGGAGCGGACCAGAGGGCCGCGTCGACGTCCGCACCCGATCGGCCTCGGGCGCACCTACCTGCCATCCATTCTGCGGGATAGCGAAGAGGCGCGCGGCCGAGAGCAACCGCCGGTGGCGCGCTACGCACGCTACCTCCTCCGAAGCCTTGGGCCCACATGCAAGGTCCGATTCGCGGACGAGACCGTGTGCCGACATCGCCCCTACGACCTCCCGACGCCGGCCCGACGGCGATCCGTCGGGCGCCCGTAACGCGCCGGGACGGGACCGTGAGGGGTCCGTGGGGCACTATGGCGGGTGTGGCACCCGTACGGTCGTCCCGCGACGGCTCGGGACCGGCCAGACGGGCCGGCCGGGCCGTCGGTCGTGCCCTGCGGCGTCCCTTCACCGGTACGGCGCGCGGGATCCGGCGGGCCACGCACGCGCACGGGGCCGGCGAATCGGGTCTCGGCAAGCTGATCGAGCTGCACGCCATCAACGGCGCCGGCGATGTGATGATCACAGTGGCGCTCGCCTCGACGGTGTTCTTCTCGGTACCCACGGACGAGGCACGCGGCCGCGTCGCCCTGTACCTGGCGATCACCATGGCCCCCTTCACCGTCCTGGCCCCGGTGATCGGCCCGGCGCTGGACCGGCTGCCGCACGGCCGGCGGGCGGCGATGGCCTGCGCGATGCTCGCGCGGGCGCTGCTCGCGGTGATGATGTCGGGCGCGGTGGCCACGGGCGGGCTGGAGCTCTACCCGGCGGCGCTGGGCGTGCTCGTCGCCTCCAAGGCGTACGGGGTGGTCCGCAGCGCGGTGGTGCCGCGGCTGCTCCCGCCGAATTTCTCACTCGTCAAGGCGAACTCCCGGGTCACCCTGGCGGGCCTGCTCGCCACCGGCGCGGCGGCGCCCGTCGCGGCGGGGCTGCACGCCATCGGGCCGCCGTGGCCGCTGTACGGGGCCTGCGCCATCTTCGTGTGGGGCACGTTCGCGGCGTTCTCGCTGCCGCACAAGGTGGACGAGGCCAAGGGCGAGCGGCGGGCCCGGCTGTCCACGCACGAGCCGCACTCGCGCAAGCCGGGCCTGCGCACGGTGAGCCCGTCGGTGCTGTGCGGCCTGCTGGCGAACGCCGCGATGCGCGCCCTGTCCGGGTTCCTGATCTTCTTCCTGGCGTTCCTGCTGCGCGAGCACCCGCTCGCCGGGCAGAGCGCGGCGGTCTCGCTGGGCATCGTGGGCGTCGCGGCGGGCGTCGGGAACGCCTGCGGGACGGCGGCGGGTGCCTGGCTGCGGGCCCGGGCCCCGGAGACGATCATCGCGTCCGTGCTGTCGGTGACCCTGGCGGTCGCGATCCTGGCGGCGGTGTTCTTCAGCGGGCTGTTCATGGCCGTCCTGGGGGCCACGGCGGGCTTCTGCCAGGCGCTGGCCAAGCTGTCGCTGGACGCGATGATCCAGCGGGACGTGCCCGAGGCCGTACGGACGTCCGCGTTCGCCCGTTCGGAGACGCTGCTCCAGATGGCTTGGGTGCTGGGCGGCGCGATCGGCATCGCGCTGCCGCTGAACGGGGTCCTGGGGATGGCCGTGGCCGCGGCGATCGTCGCGGCGGGCACCGTGATGGCCCTCCGCGGCCGCCTTTCCGCCCCCCGCCACCACCATCCGGGCTCCACCCGCCCCCGAGTGGCGTAGGTAGGGGGTGCACGGCGGGTCATCCCGGGCAAACCGGCCCGGCGGGACGGGTCGCGCGCCGCGCGGCAGGCCACGGACACCCCCGTGCGGCGGCGGAGCGGGGTGGCCCGATAGCCTTCGGCTCATGACCGCACCGCTTTTCTCGGGTAGGGGCCGCCGCAGCGTCGCGGCCCTCGGAGCCGTGTCCGCCGGCCTCCTCCTCCTCTCCGCCTGCGACAAGCCGACGCCGCTGGCGACCGTGACGGTCGGCACGTCGTCGGTGTCCACCGAGGCAGTCTGCTCCGACGCCAAGGAGCTCTCCATGGACAAGGTCCAGGAGTGCCTCACCGACATGAAGGACGCCAAGACCATCGACTACGGCCGCGGGGACACCCTGCGTCTCGGTGTCGAGCCGGAAGTCGTCGAGGACGGCAAGCGGTGGCAGGCGGTCCTGGACGGCCAGCCGATCACCGAGCCCTCCTCCAACACCTACCGCAGCTTCCCGGGTGCCGACCTGTTCGCCACCGGCGGCCAGGGCGAGGCCCCGTCCGCCAAGAAGCTGAACATCGTCCAGGTCGGCGAGGACGGCAAGCCGCTCGCCGTCTGGGCCTACAACGTCAAGCTCAAGTAGTCACGTACCGACGGTGCGCGCGCTCATCGTGACCGCGGTGGCGGCGGAGGCAGACTCCGTCGCCAGTGGCCTGACCGGGCCCACCCCTCATCCGGACCCGGTGACGCCGGAGCCGCGCGCCCTTCCGTGGGGGTACCCCCGGACGAAGTCTGGGGGAGGATACCTCCTCTCCCGGCGGGATCTGCCCGGCCTCGCCGCCGACGTCCTCGTCGGCGGGGTGGGGCCGGCCTCCGCCGCGGCCGCCACGGCCACCGCGCTCGCGCTGGCCGACTACTCCCTCGTCGTCTCCGCCGGCATCGGCGGCGGGTTCGCGCCCGCCGCCCCGGTGGGCTCCCTCGTGGTCGCCGACGCCGTCGTCGCCGCCGACCTCGGGGCCGAGACCCCCGACGGCTTCCTCGACGTACAGCAGCTCGGCTTCGGGCGCAGCGTCCACCTGCCGCCCGCCGAGCTCGCCGCCCGCGCCGCCGAGGCCACCGGGGCGCTGCTCGCGCCCGTGCTGACCGTCTCCACCGTCACCGGCACCGCCGCGGGCGCGGCTCGGCTCGCCGCCCGGCATCCGCTCGCCGGGGCCGAGGCCATGGAGGGGTTCGGCGTCGCCGAGGCGGCCGCCGCCCACGGGCTGCCCGTACTGGAGATCCGCGCCGTGTCCAACGCCGTCGGCCCCCGCGACCGCGACGCCTGGCGGATCGGGGACGCGCTGGCCGCGCTCACCGCCGGATTCCGCGCCCTGGGGCCCGTACTCGTCACCTGGGGAGAACGCCATGAGCACCAGTGAACGGCCCGCTGACCGGCCCGCCGGACGACCCGCCGGACCGCTCGCCATCGCCTATTCGCCCTGCCCGAACGACACGTTCGTCTTCGACGCCTGGGCCCACGGCCGGGTCCCGGGCGCGCCCGCCCTCGACGTCACCTTCGCCGACATCGACATCACCAACGGCATGGCCGAGCGCGGCGAGCTGGACGTGCTGAAGGTGTCGTACGCCGTGCTGCCGTGGGTGCTGGAGGAGTACGCGCTGCTGCCGTGCGGCGGGGCGCTCGGGCGCGGCTGCGGGCCCCTCGTCCTCACGCGTGAGCCGGGGGCGGACCTGGCCGGCAAGACCGTCGCCGTGCCCAGCGAACGCTCCACCGCCTACCTGCTGTTCCGGCTGTGGGCCGCGGACGTGCTGCCCGAGGGCGTCGGCAAGGTCGTGGTGCTGCCGTTCCACGAGATCATGCCGGCCGTCCGCGACGGCCGGGTCGACGCCGGACTGGTCATCCACGAGGCCCGGTTCACGTACCAGGACTACGGGCTGCACCGCCTGGCCGACATGGGCGAGCACTGGGAGCTCACGACCGGCCTGCCGATCCCGCTCGGCGCGATCATCGCGAAGCGCTCGCTGGGCGCCGGGACGCTGCGCGCGCTGGCCGAGTCGGCCCGTACGTCGGTCCGGATGGCCTGGGAGGACCCGGAGGCTTCCCGCCCGTACGTCCGCGCCCACGCGCAGGAGCTGGACCCGGCCGTCGCCGACCAGCACATCGGGCTGTACGTCAACGAGTTCACCGCCGACCTGGGCGATTCCGGTTACGCGGCGGTGCGCGGGCTGTTGACGCGGGCCGCGGCGGAGGGTCTGGTACCGGCCATCGCGCCGGATGCGCTGGACTTCCCGTAGGCCGTTTCAGGCCGCTTCCAGAGCGCTTCCGGAGCGCCTCCACGTACCCATGACGGTGCCCCGGCCCTCTCGGAGGGCCGGGGCACCGTCGTACGAACGGGCTCGGTCCGGGCTCAGACGTCGAGCTGGTCGGCCACCGCGCGCAGCAGGCCGGCGATCTTCGTGCCGTGCACCTTGTCGGGGTAGCGGCCGCGCTCCAGCATCGGGGTGATGTTCTCCAGCAGGGTCGTGAGGTCCTGCACGATCGAGGCGAGCTCGTCGGGCTTGCGGCGCTGAGCGGCCGCGACCGAGGGCGCCGGGTCCAGCACCGTCACGGAAAGCGCCTGGTCACCGCGCTGTCCGGCGACCACGCCGAACTCGACGCGCTGGCCGGGCTTGAGGGCGTCGACCCCGGCCGGGAGCACCGACGAGTGGACGAAGACGTCTCCGCCGTCGTCGCGGGAGAGAAAGCCGAAGCCCTTCTCACTGTTGAACCACTTGACCTTGCCGGTAGGCACGTCCGTCCTCTGTCCTTGTGCTCGTCGGGGTCCGGCACTCCGCGCGGCGGGTCCGGACAACAGCGCAGCGGGTCATGGTGACCCGCCGTATCCAGGCTAGTGGGCGTTTGACAGGAGACAAGACGTTCCCCGGTCCTTCGCCGGCTCTTCGCATTTCGGCTGCGCTGTCGGCTGCTTCGGCCAGGGAACTACCCTGGTGGGGTGACTGTTACTCCTCATGGCGATGAAGCGCGGCCCGGCGACGGCCTGGTGCGCGCCGGTGGCATCGTGTTCATCGCGGGCGCCGTGGCGACCCTCGTGACGATGGCCCCGCTGTTCCTGGACATCAAGCCGTTCCCGCCGTCCGCGTGGGCGGTGTGCATGCTGATGGGCGTCGGCTTCCTGATCTCCGCGGCGGGCGTGCTGCGCTCGGCCGCGGCCCAGCGCCGGGCCGCCCGCGCGTCCCAGGCCTGACGCGCGGACCTGACGCCCCTTCGGGTCAGACCGCCTGCGTGCGGACGTACTCCGCGAGCCACTGCGGCAGCGCGGTGAGGTCCGGCAGCACCACGTCGGCGCCCGCCTCCCGCAGTTCCGGCTCGGGGCAGGGGCCGGTCGGCACCGCCACCGACAGCGCGCCGGCCGTACGGGCCCCGCGTACGTCGCCCACGTGGTCGCCGACGTAGACCTGCGCCCCGTACTCGCGCAGCGCGCCCGCCTTGGCCTCGGCCCACAGCCAGCCGATGACGGCGTCCGGCTCGATGCCGAGGTGCGCGAGGTGCAGCCGGGCGTTGGGCTCGTGCTTGGCCGTGACGACGATCGCGCGGCCGCCGAGCGCCTGGACGGCCGCGATCGCCTCGCGGGCGCCGGGCATCGCCGGCGTCGGCTCGATGGCGTGCGTGGGATAGATCTCCCGGTACCGGTCGGCCATGGCGGGGATCTCCGCCTCCGGGAACCAGTACGCGAGCTCCTCGTCCAGCGGCGGACCGAGCCGCGTCACCGCCTCGTCCGCATCGATGAACGTACCCGTCTCGGCGGAAAGCGCCTGGTAGGCGGCCTTGATTCCGGGGCGCGAGTCGATGAGGGTCATGTCGAGGTCGAAGCCGACCGTCAGCTGGGCGGGCACGGCAGGCACGGCGGGGGTCTCGGAGCTCATGCGCCCATTGTGCCGAGCCGGGGCCGACGGGCGGGAACGCAGCCTTAGCCCCGCCTTACGGACAGTGAAACTCGCGGCCTCAGCGGCGGCGGGAGCGCCAGGCCAGGTAGAGGGCCGAGGCGACGGCCGCGCCCCGGGCCAGCCAGGGCCACATGCCCTGGAAAACCCCGCCCAGCCCCTCGTCCGTCAGCGGCGCGCCCCAGCGGCCCTCCAGACGGCCCCACAGCCACACCACCGCGCCCGCGAAGACGGCGCCGGGCAGACCGAACACGACCGCCTTGCGCTCGGCCGGCCCCAGCACCCGCGAGGCGTACGCGAGGAGCCAGCCGCCGATCAGCAGCAGCCAGGAGCCGGTGACCGCACCCACCACGAGCACGGCCGCGGCCAGCAGCAGGAAGGCGTGCGGCTTCGGGCGCGGGGCGGCCGCGGGCGCCGTCTCCGGGCCCCCGGCCGCGGCACCGGCCGCCGCCTTGGCATCCGCCTTGGCCCGCCGGCGCTGTTTCAGGAACCGTACGAGCCCCCGTACGGCCGAACCGTCTTCGGCGGCGGGCCCACCCGCGGGAGCGGCCGACGGCTCCGGCTTCTTCTCCTCCTCCAGCGGGTTCCTGAACAGCTCCGGGATCTCCACCCCGCCCGCGAAGCCCTCCACCTGCGGCCCGGCGCCGAACGGGCCCGGCGCGACGCGCCACCAGTCGGGCTCCGCCCCGCCGTCGGCCCCGAGTTCGTCGAGCCCCGCCAGGTGCGGCGGCGCGGGCGCGGTGTCCGCCGGGCGCGGCTCCGGCACGGCCTTGCGGCGCAGCCGGCCGGGCCCCCGCTGCGTCGGCACCGCCGGAGCCGCATCGGGGGTGGCTGCCCGCGTCTGCGGCGCCGGCGACGCGCCCATGCCGTCGAGGACCTCCTCCGGCGTACCGATCCGCTCCAGGATGCGCCGTACGGCGGCCGGGGTCTCCGGCTCGTACTTGGCGCGCCGCCGGTCGATCTCGTCCCGCAACCCCGCCACCAGCCGCATCCGGTCCGCGGAGGACAGCTGCCGCCGCTGCGCCAAGTCCCCGACCCGGCTCAGATATTCGTAGACCAGATGGTCGCTCTCGATCCCCATGCCCGGCTCCTCCCGTACCACCCACCGGAAAGGTAGCGCGTGCGCCCGTGGAGCGGCCGAGGGCTCAGCGGATACCGTTGGCCGGATGGGGACCGGCCGACGCGACCATGGAGGCGACCGTGCCTGAGCTGCCTGAGCCCAGCAGTGCTGCGGGAAGCGCCACAGCGAGCAGCGCCCCGCGCTCCCTCGCCGAGGCGCTGCGCGCCCGCGACGACGCGTCGCTCGCCGCCCTGCTGCACGCGCGCCCGGACCTGCTCGGCCCGGTGCCGGGTGACATGACGCAGCTGGCCACCCGGGCCGGCACCCGGGCCTCGGTGGTCCGCGCGCTGGACCGGCTCGACCGGTTCGCGCTCCAGACCGCGGAGGCTCTCGCGGTGGCCCCCGACCCGTGCCCGTACCCGGTGCTGGAGTCGCTGCTGGCCGGGGAGCACGGCAGCGGCCCCGGCAGCGGCGCGGACAACGGCGCCCGCGCCGAACTCCCGCGCGCCGTGGCCACCCTGCGCGACCAGGCCCTGGTGTGGGGCGACGACGAGCGGCTGCGGCTGGTCCGCACCGCCCGCGAGCTGCTCGCGCCGTCCGCCGGCCGGCCCTCCCCGACCGGCCTCGGGCCGACCGTCGCGGAGGCCACCTCCGGGATGTCGCCGACGCGGATCCAGGAGATCGTGGCGGCCGCCGGGCTGCCCGCCACGCACGACCCGGTGTCCGCCGTGACGGCGCTGACCGGCCTGTTCACCGACCCGGAGCGGATGTCGGCGCTGCTGGACGAGGCCCCCGCGGAGGCCCACCAGGTGCTCGGCCGGCTCGTGTGGGGGCCTCCGTACGGGGAGGTCACGCCGAACCCGACCGCGCCCGTGCGCTGGCTGCGCGACCGCGGGCTGCTGCTGCCGGCGTCGGCGCGGACCGTCGTACTGCCCCGCGAGGTGGCGCTGCACCTGCGCGGCGGCCTCGCGCACCGGGAGACGGAGCCGCTGGCCCCGGCGGTGCCCGCGGACCGCGAGCACCGTCCACAGCTTGTGGACGCGAACGCGGCCGGGCAGGCGCTGGCCGCGCTGGCCACCGTCGAGGAGCTGGTGAAGTCCTGGGAGCACGCCGGACCGCCGGTGCTGCGGGCCGGCGGACTGTCCGTACGGGACCTGAAGCGGTCCGCGGCCACCCTGGACGCCACCGAGACGGCGGCCGCGTTCTGGATCGAACTCGCCTACGCGGCCGGGCTGCTGGCCAGCGACGGCGAGGCCGACGAGCGGTACGCGCCCACCCCCGCCTTCGACGACTGGGTGGAACTCCCGCCCGCCGAGCGGTGGTCGGCCCTCGCCGGGGCCTGGCTGCCGGCCACCCGGACCGCCGGCCTGGTCGGCGATCAGGACGCCAAGGGCCGCACCCTGTCCGCGCTCGGCCCCGAACTCGACCGCTCCGCCGCCCCCGAGGTGCGCCGGCGCGTCCTCGAACTCCTCGCCGCCCTGCCCGAGGGCGGCTCCGCCGACGCCGACGCGCTGCTCGCGCGGCTCACCTGGGAGCGGCCGGTGCGGGGGACGAGCGAGCTGCGCGCCCGCCTCGCGCGGTGGACGCTGACCGAGGCCGAGGTGCTCGGCGTGACCGGCCGCGGCGCGCTCGCGGCGCACGGCCGCGCGCTGCTGGAGCACCGCGACCCGGCGCCGCTGCTGGCGCCGCTGTTCCCGGAGCCGGTGGACCACGTACTGCTCCAGGCCGACCTGACGGCGGTGGCCCCGGGGCCGCTGCGCCGGGCGCTCGGCGATGTGCTGGCCGTCCTCGCGGACGTGGAGTCCAAGGGCGGGGCGACCGTCTACCGCTTCACGCCCGGCTCCGTACGGCGGGCCCTGGACTCCGGGCGGACCGCCTCCGACCTGCACGCCTTCCTCGCCGAGCACAGCATCACGCCGGTTCCGCAGCCGCTGGCGTACCTGATCGACGACGTGGCCCGGCGCCACGGGCACCTGCGGGTCGGCGCGGCCTCCTCGTACGTGCGCTGCGACGACGACGGCATGCTGAACGAGATCCTGGCCGACCGGCGGTCCGCCGGGCTGGGGCTGCGGCGCCTGGCCCCGACGGTGCTGGCGGCGCAGGCCGAACCGGGCGCGCTGCTCGACGGGTTGCGGACGATGGGCTACGCGCCGGCCGCGGAGTCGCTGACCGGGGACGTGGTCGTGGCGCGGGCCGACGCCCACCGGACGCCGGCGCGGTCGGCGCCGGTCCCGGTGCCGGACGGGCCTCCGGTACCGGACGAGACGCTGCTGGGGGCGGCCGTACGGGCCATCCGCGCGGGCGATCTGGCAGCGACGGCGGTGCGCAAGGAGCCGGCCGCGGCGTCCGTCGTCCCGGGCGAACTCCCGCGCACGAGCGCGGCGGAGACCCTGGCCACGGTGCAGGCGGCCGCGCTGACCGGATCTGCGGTGTGGATCGGGTACGTGAACGCGGACGGCGCGGCGAGCCAGCGGGTCATCGCCCCGGTCCGGGTGGAGGGCGGCTTCGTCACGGGGTACGACCACACGGCGGACGAGGTCCGGACGTACGCGCTGCACCGGATCACGGGGGTCGCGGAGCTGGCGGAGGAGCACTTGTAAAACGGCTCGCGGCGAGGGGCTCCCACCAAGCACCCTTGCCGCATGCACGACGTACGAGCCGACCGGCAGATCAGGGCCGCCCACACCGACACCACGGTGACCGTCTACCAGGCGTACGCGCCCGCGCTGGGGCTGCCCGCGGCCCGCGAGGGCCGGTTCCCGCCCGCGTGGAAGCGGGAGCGGATGACGTGGATCAAGCCGTCGTTCCTGTGGATGATGTACCGCTGCGGCTGGGCCACCAAGGCCGACCAGGAGACGGTGCTGGCCGTCGAGATCACCCGTGAGGGATTCGACCACGCGCTGCGCCGCGCCTGCCTGTCCCACTACGAACGCGGCACCCACACCGACCACGAGGCCTGGCAGCGGGCCCTGCGCGACTCCCCCGCCCGCGTCCAGTGGGACCCGGAGCGCGACCTGCACCTGAACCCGCTGGCCCACCGCTCGCTCCAGCTGGGCCTGTCCGGGCCGGCCTCGCGCGCGTACGCCGACGAGTGGACGGTTTCCATCCGTGACGTGACCCCGCTGGCCCGGGAGATCCACGGCCTGGTCCGGTCGGGCGACGAGGCCGCGGCGCGGGCGCTGCTGCCGGTGGAGACGCCGTATCCGGCGGGGTCTCTGGAGCACTTGGGCGCGTAGCCGCCCCGCGGCGCGGAAAGCGGAATGCGAGGCATCGTTTTCGCAGCTCAGAGGGGTGGAAGGCCTCCTCCGGCCCCTGTTGCAGAGCGGTGACACACGGGCGATGGATTGGTGATCCACGATGTGTGAAGATCAGTTCATCGCAGCAGCGGCCGAGGAAAACGAACCGGCGCGAGAGCGACACCCAGCACCACCCGCCCCGGCGCTCTGCCGCGGCATCTCGCACGCCTCTTCCGTCTGTTCCGCCGGCTGCCACCGCTCTGCGCTGCTCGCCTGCCTTCGTGATTCCTTGGGGGGAGTCCACCATGTCCGCTCGCACCGCCACCCGCCGTACCCTCCGCTCCGCGGCCGCCACCGCCGTCGTCGCCGCCGTCGCCGGCACCGTCCTGATGCCGCTGTCGGCGTACGCCGCCCCGGCCGCGGAGAACCTGCACGCGCTGAAGATCACGATGGGTGCCCCGGCGCCGAGCGGCCCGCTGACCCGCGGCGGTGCGACGGAGACCTTCGAGCTGACGGTCGCCAACCCCTCGGACAAGCCCCACTCGTACCACCCGTGGATGATCGGCACGCCGGCCGGCGCGAGCCCGCTCCAGCAGACCGATGTGACCTTCAAGGTCGAGGGCGTGACCGCGCCGGCGACCGAGTCCTCCATCGGGCAGCAGGACGGCGAGTGGCAGGGCATGTTCCACCCGGCGGGCAAGGGGGCCTCGGAGGGCTTCGAGATCCCGGCGGGCGGGAAGCTGACCTGGAAGGTCACGATCGGCCTCGGCAAGAACTACCCGACCAACGACGGTGACTTCGCGCTGCGTGCCACGAGCTACCAGAACGAGGTGGCGGAGGGCGGTTCCCCGTCCCTGACCTTCAAGACGGACCCGGCGGTCAAGGCCGGCAAGCTGGAGACCTCCTTCAAGAACGTCGGCGACTGCAAGGGCGTTCCGGCGCTCCAGTGCCGGGAGATGGACCTGAGCTACCGGGTCACCGGTGACGGCGAGTTCAACACGGCGCTCTACTCCTGGCTGGACCTGAGCTTCGGCTCCGACGCCAAGGTGCCCAACCTCCAGCTGTGGACGCTGGTCGACGGCAAGTGGGAGGGCCTGAGCACCGCCGACCCCTACAACTTCATGCTTCCGACGATCCCGAAGGGCTTCAGCGCCGCCTCCGGCGAGCGCGTCCTGCACCTGCGGGCCTCGTTCGGCCCGAACACGGACTTCAAGAAGGCCACCGACGTCACGCTGCACGCGGGTGTCAGCCTCGCCGAGGGCAACACCTACCCGTTCGCCGGCGCCGACACGAAGTTCCAGCTCACCCCGCCCACCGCGACCACGTCGCCCTCGCCGACCCCGAGCAAGTCCGCCACGACGCAGCCGTCCGCGTCTCCGTCGCCGTCCGCCTCGGCCTCCGCCACCGCGGTCGTCGCCGCGAACAACAACACCAAGGCCACCGGCGCCACGGGCTCCCTGGCCAGCACCGGCGCCGACTCGAACACCGGCCTGTACTCCGGCCTGGCCGCCGTCCTCGTCGCCCTCGGCGGTGCCGCCGCCTGGCTCGGCGCCCGCCGCCGCCGCGCCGTCCGCGGCTAAGGGACTGACCCGAAGGGGCCCGGCACACCACGTGCCGGGCCCCTTCGGCGTTCTCGAAACCCGTCGCAGACGCCGCCGCGTCGGGCGGTGAGCGGGAGCCGCGCGGCGGCTCGTGCGCGGCCCTGCGGCGATGGCTGTCCCCCCACCGGGCGGATACGGCAGACTGGAGGTTTGGCCGTCCGCGCCCGGACGGCCACCCCCCGCAGGAAAGGGACGTTTGTGAACGGGCCTCTCATCGTCCAGAGCGACAAGACACTGCTTCTCGAGGTCGACCACGAGCTCGCCGGGGCGGCGCGGCGGGCCATCGCCCCCTTCGCCGAGCTGGAGCGGGCCCCCGAGCACATCCACACGTACCGGATCACCCCGCTCGGCCTGTGGAACGCGCGGGCCGCGGGGCACGACGCCGAGCAGGTCGTCGACGCGCTCGTCGAGTTCTCCCGCTACCCCGTCCCGCACGCCCTGCTCGTCGACGTCGCCGAGACCATGGCGCGCTACGGCCGCCTCACCCTCTCCAAGCACCCCGTGCACGGTCTGGTCCTGACCAGCACCGACCGGCCCGTGCTGGAGGAGATCCTGCGCTCCAAGCGGATCACCCCGCTCGTCGGCGCCCGGCTCGACCCCGACACCGTGGCCGTGCACCCCTCCGAGCGCGGGCAGATCAAGCAGACCCTGCTGAAGCTGGGCTGGCCGGCCGAGGACCTCGCCGGGTACGTCGACGGCGAGGCGCACGCCATCGACCTCGTCGAGGACGGCTGGGCGCTGCGTCCGTACCAGCAGCAGGCCGTCGAGGGCTTCTGGCACGGCGGCTCGGGCGTGGTCGTCCTGCCCTGCGGCGCCGGGAAGACGCTGGTCGGCGCCGGGGCCATGGCGAAGGCCAAGGCGACGACGCTGATCCTGGTCACGAACACCGTCTCGGCCCGCCAGTGGAAGCACGAGCTGGTCAAGCGGACCTCGCTGACGGAGGAGGAGATCGGCGAGTACTCCGGCACCCGCAAGGAGATCCGGCCGGTCACCATCGCCACGTACCAGGTCCTGACGACGAAGCGGAAGGGCGTCTACCCGCACCTGGAGCTGTTCGACTCCCGGGACTGGGGCCTGATCCTCTACGACGAGGTGCACCTGCTGCCGGCGCCGGTGTTCAAGTTCACCGCCGATCTCCAGGCCCGGCGGCGGCTCGGCCTGACCGCGACGCTGGTCCGCGAGGACGGCCGCGAGTCGGACGTGTTCTCGCTGATCGGCCCGAAGCGGTTCGACGCGCCGTGGAAGGAGATCGAGGCGCAGGGCTACATCGCGCCGGCGGACTGCGTCGAGGTCCGGGTGAACCTGACCGAGAGCGAGCGGCTGGCGTACGCGACCGCCGAGACGGAGGAGAAGTACCGCTTCTGCGCGACGACGGCGACGAAGCGGAAGGTCACCGAGGCGCTCGTCGCCAAGCACAAGGGCGAGCAGACGCTGGTCATCGGTCAGTACATCGACCAGCTCGACGAGCTCGGCGAGCACCTGGACGCGCCCGTCATCAAGGGCGAGACCTCCAACGCGCAGCGGGAGAAGCTCTTCGACGCGTTCCGCGAGGGCGAGATCAGCGTGCTGGTGGTGTCGAAGGTCGCGAACTTCTCGATCGACCTGCCCGAGGCCACGGTCGCGATCCAGGTGTCCGGTACGTTCGGCTCCCGCCAGGAGGAGGCCCAGCGGCTGGGCCGCGTGCTGCGCCCGAAGGCGGACGGCCACGAGGCGCGGTTCTACTCGGTCGTCGCGCGCGACACGATCGACCAGGACTTCGCGGCCCACCGCCAGCGCTTCCTCGCCGAACAGGGCTACGCCTACCGCATCATGGACGCCGACGAACTCCTGACGACCGACGGCCCGACGGACTGACCGCCCGGTCGACGACGCGGACATCCTGCTGCCCGAGGGGTGACCTTCGGACGGGGATGGGGACCGGGACCAGGTCCGGCGGTGGCTCCGGGCGGCGCCGGGCCGCCGCCCGGGCCAGGAGGGCGAGCAGCGGGACGGACCAGACCCACAGGTGCGGCGGATCCGGCAGCAGGGCCCGGCCGGAGGCGGGCAGGTGCCGGGCCCAGAACTCGGCGGAGGCCTGCGGGAGGACCAGCAGCCCGAGCAGGGCGGTACCGGCGAGGGCGCCCAGTGCCGTCAGCCCGGCCCGGATCCGGCCGGTCAGCAGCAGGTACGGGATGAGCAGCGCCGGGGTCAGGGTGATCCCGGCGGCCGTGCCCAGGGCGAAGCCCTTGCCGAGGGCGCCGCGGGGCCGGCGCAGGTCCCACAGGACCAGGCAGGCCAGCGCCAGGTTGATCTGCCCGGCGAGCAGGCTCTGGAACAGCGGCTCCATCCAGAGCCCGGCGATGGTGGCGGCCAGGACGGGCCCGGGCCGGGCCCGCAGTCCCGCGAGGCGGCAGGACATCAGGATCAGCAGGGCGAGCAGGACGGCGTTGCCGAGCACGAAGACGGCCTTCAGGACGCCGGCGGGCAGCCAGGCGGCCGGGGTGAACAGGATCGCCGCGAAGGGCGGGTACGCGGCGGGAGGCCGCCACTCGGTGGCGCTGAACCCTGCGCTGAACCCGGCGGCGAGGCCGTCGGCGATCGGGATCCGCACCACGATGCAGAGCACGCCGAGCACGAGGAACGAGCCCGTGACCAGCACGCCGACCAGGGGCGACGTCGGGGGGCTGGAAGGAAGGCTCCGGGTCACGCGCGTGACCCTAGTGGATCACCGTGGACGTCCCGCCGCTATCCGGCCAGGCGGAGTGGGGCCGCGGGTCAGCGGCGTATGACGCCTGCGTCCTCGGCGTACTCGCCCAGGACGACCACGCTGACGGCCGCGGACACGAAGACCTTCGCGGCGCGCAGGGCATTGCCCACCAGGTGGCGGGGAGGGGAGTCGGAAGTGGCGGTGGCGCCGCTAGGGCGGCCGCCCCGGATCGGGGTGAAGGTTGCGGTGCTCATGTATCCATGGTGCGTTTTCTTCCCGGAAATCACATCGGTCTGCGGGGGGAACCGCAGACCCTCCCGCCTCCTCCTCCCGGCCCATGCCGTCCCCTAGTGGCTCTGCCCGAGGTCTGACACTCCCCGGTATGACACCCGTACGGGCCTACCCCTCCGGAGGGACCTCCCGCCGGTAAAACCGTTCGCGTCCCGGCCACCCGCTGACTACAATCTCCGCTCTTGCCGCCTCCCGCCGCCGTTTCGGGGAGAGCCGCCCGCCGGACGGAAACCGGCGGGCATCGTTCCGTACCGATCAGCAGCTGGAGGCATTTCCGTGTCCGCGCACGCCCCCGAAGCCGACTCCGAGACCGACCCCGAGACCGGCACCGGCCCCGACGCCGCCACCCGTCCCCTCGCCCGCGAGCAGGCCCACCTCACCGCCTCCCGCGCCGCGCTCCGCGCCATGCGCGAGGACGTCGAGGCCCTCGACATCCGCGACGTCACCGCGAACTGGGTCAACGCGATCGTCCTCCAGGCCCAGATCGACGACCGGATCAAGGCCCTCGCCGACCTCGCGCACACCCCGCTCTTCTTCGGCCGCCTCAACTACCTGCACGCACCCGGCGCGGACCTCGCCGAAGGCGCGGAAGGCGAGCAGTTCTACATCGGCCGCCGCCACGTCCACGACGCCGACGGCGACCCCATGGTGATCGACTGGCGCGCGCCCGTCTCCCAGCCGTTCTACCGGGCCTCCAAGAACGACCCGCAGGACATCGCGCTGCGCCGCCGCTTCGGCTACACCGGCGGCGAGCTCACCGCGTACGAGGACGAGCACCTCTCCGACCCCTCGGAGGCGGCCGCCGTCAGCAAGCTGCTCCAGCAGGAGATCGAGCGCCCGCGCGTGGGCCCCATGCGCGACATCGTCGCGACGATCCAGCCCGAGCAGGACGAGATCGTCCGCTCCGGCCTGTCCGGTTCCGTCTGCGTGCAGGGCGGCCCCGGCACCGGGAAGACGGCGGTCGGCCTGCACCGCGTCGCCTACCTGCTGTACGCCCACCGCGAGCGGCTCGCCCGCACCGGCACGCTCGTCATCGGGCCGAACCGTTCCTTCCTGCACTACATCGAGCAGGTCCTCCCGGCCCTCGGCGAGCTGGAGGTCAAGCAGGCCACCGTCGAGGACCTCGTCTCCCGCGACGGCCTGGAGATCCGGGGCGCCGACGCCGCCGCGACCGCCGTCGTCAAGGGCGACGCCCGCATGGCGGAGGTGCTGCGCCGCGCGGTCCGCTCGCACGTCACCCCGCCCGCCGAGCCGCTGATGGTGGTGCGCGGTTCGCGCCGGTGGCGGGTGCCGGCGTACGAGCTGGAGGAGATCGTCGCGGAACTCCTCGCCCGGGACATCCGCTACGGCGCCGCCCGCGACGCGCTGCCGCAGCGGATCGCGCACACCGTGCTCGTACGGATGGAGCAGGCGGGCGAGGCCCCGGACGACCGCGTCCAGGACGCGGTGGCCCGGGGCGCCGCCGTGAAGGCGGCGGTCAAGGCGATGTGGCCGGCCGTGGACCCGGCGAAGCTGGTGCTGCGCCTGCTGTCCGACCGGGAGTTCCTGGCGCAGCACGCGCAGGGCGTGCTCTCGGACGACGAGCAGGAGCTGCTGCTGTGGGCGAAGCCCTTCCGCAGCGTGAAGTCGGCGAAGTGGTCGGCGGCCGACCTGGTCCTGATCGACGAGGCGGCCGACCTGGTGGAGCGCACCCACTCGCTGGGCCACGTCGTCCTCGACGAGGCCCAGGACCTGTCCCCGATGCAGTACCGGGCGGTCGGGCGGCGCTGTACGACCGGCTCCGCGACCGTCCTGGGCGACCTCGCGCAGGGCACGACCCCGTGGGCCACGCGCGGCTGGGACGAGGCGCTGGCACACCTGGGCAAGCCGGAGGCGGTACTGGAGGAGCTGACGGCGGGCTTCCGCGTGCCGCGCGAGGTGATCGCGTACGCCTCGCGGCTGCTGCCGTCGATCTCGCCGGGGCTGGCCCCGGTCTCCTCGGTGCGTGAGACGCCGGGCTCGCTGGTCGTCGCACCGCCCGTGGACCCGTCGGACCTGACCGCCTCGGTGCTCGACGCCTGCCGCGCCTCGCTCGGCCACGAGGGCTCGATCGGCCTGATCGCGGCGGACGCCCGGATCCCGGAGCTGGCGAAGGCGCTGGAGGCGGCCGGGACGGCGTACCTTTCGCCCGGCGAGGAGACGACGGCCCAGTCGCGCCTCACCCTCGTTCCGGCGTCGCTGGCGAAGGGCCTGGAGTACGACTACGTGGTCCTGGACGAGCCCGCCGCGATCGTGGCGGGCGAGCCGGACGAGCGGACGGGCCTGCGGCGCCTGTACGTCTGCCTCACCCGAGCCGTCTCCGGCCTGACGCTGCTCCACGCGGATCCACTGCCGGCGGCGCTGGCGTAGCGGCCGGGGCGCCGGGGCAGGGGCCGCGCCGGGGCAGGGCAGGGGCCGCGCCGGGGCAGGGCAGGGGCGCGCCGCCCCGGCCCCGTGGCCCGGCCCCGCGCACCGGCCCCCGTGCCCCGAACGCCGGCCGGGTGAGCCCGTCGGCGTTCGGGGCGCGAGCCGAGCCGTCAGGACAGGGCCGCGCGCCAGTCGGCCACCGCCGACGCGGAGACCGGGGCCGACCAGCCGTCGGGGCGGGCCGCGCCGCCGATGTGGAACGCGTCGATCCCCGCGGCGCGCAGCTCCGGCAGGTGCGACAGCGCCAGCCCGCCGCCCACCAGGATCTGCGCGGTGTACCCCGGCTCGCCCCGCCGGGCCGCCTCGGCCAGCAGCACCGGCAGCCCGGCGTCGACCCCGGCCGCCGATCCCGCCGTCAGGTACGTGTCCGGCGCGGCGGACTCCGGCAGCTCCGCGAGCGCCTTGCGCAGCTGGTCCCGGTCCGCCGCCCGGTCGATGGCCCGGTGGAAGGTCCACTTGCAGCCGCCCAGCTCCGCCACGACCGCCTCGATCGCGGCCAGGTCCGGGCCGCCGTTCGCGGCCAGGAACCCGAGGACGAACTCGTCCGCCCCCTCCGCCCGCAGCGCCCGCGCCCGCGCGGCCAGCAGCTCCACGTCCGCGGCCGAGCCCGCCGCGAAGCCGTCGGCCGTACGGAGCATCACGCGCAGCGGGATGTCGACCGCCGCCCTGATCGCCGCGAAGGTCTCGCGCGGCGGGGTGAGCCCGTCGGCGGCCATGTCGGTGACCAGTTCGAGGCGGTCCGCCCCACCCTCCTGGGCCGCGACCGCGTCCTCCGCGTCGAGGGCGATCACCTCCAGGACTGCACGGTTGCTCATTGGGCCCCACTCCTCCGGAAAGCTGCTGGTATGGAAAATAGGTCTAGTCCAATATCCAGAGTACGGGCCTCCGCCCACCCTCCACCAGCACCATCACGCCACCCGCACAATGTGCGCATGGACACAGCGCCCGACCCCGCGCCCGACACCGCCCCGCTGCGCGCCCGCTGGCACGCGACCACCGCCGCCGCGGGCGCCGCCGCCGATCGCGACCCCGCCCCCTACGCCGACCGGCTCCTCGCCGCCTGGGCGGAGCCCCAGCGCCGGTACCACACCACCGCGCACCTGGCCGACGTACTCGCGCGGATCGACGTACTGGCCGGGCACGCCGCCGACCCCGCCGCGGTCGAACTCGCCGCCTGGTTCCACGACGCCGTCTACCGCCCCGACCGCTCCGAGAACGAGGAGCGCAGCGCCGCCCTCGCCGAGCGCGCCCTGCCCGAGCTCGGCATCGACGCGGCCCGCACCGCCGAGGTGGCCCGCCTGGTGCGGCTCACCGTCACCCACGACCCGGCCCCCGGCGACACCGACGGCGAGGTGCTCTGCGACGCCGACCTGGCCGTGCTCGCGGGCGCGCCCGACGTGTACGCGGCGTACGTCGCCGCCGTCCGCGCCGAGTACGGCTTCGTACCCGAGGACGCCTTCCGCACCGGCCGGGCCGCCGTGCTGCGCCAGCTGCTCGCCCTGCCCCGCCTCTTCCGCACCCCGTACGGCACCGCGCACTGGGAGGCCCCGGCCCGCCGCAACCTGGCCGCCGAGCTCGCCGACCTGACCACCGAGCCGGCCGCCGACCCGACCACGCACACGGCCACTGGTCCCGCCGCCGGGGAATGAGATCCGCTTCGCGGCGGTTCGTGCAGAACATGCCCTCCGCCGCAGCACGCTCCCGCATGCCCGTCGCCGTATACGTCCTCGGCCTGTCCGTCTTCGCGCTCGGGACCAGCGAGTTCATGCTCTCGGGGCTGCTGCCGCCCATCGCCGAGGACATGGACGTCACCATCCCGCAGGCCGGCCTGCTCATATCGGCCTTCGCGATCGGCATGGTCGTCGGGGCGCCACTGCTGGCGGTGGCCACCCTGCGGCTCCCGCGCCGCACCACCCTCATCGCCCTCATCAGCCTCTTCGGCCTCGGGCAGGTCGCCGGCGCGCTGGCCCCCTCGTACGAGCTCCTCTTCGCCTCCCGCATCGTCTCCGCCCTCGCCTGCGCCGGCTTCTGGGCGGTCGGCGCGGCCGTCGCCATCGCGATGGTGGACAAGGACCAGCGGGCCCGCGCCATGGCCGTCATGATCGGCGGCCTGTCCATCGCCAACGTCCTCGGCGTCCCCGCCGGCGCCTTCCTCGGGGAGCACCTGGGCTGGCGGTCCGCGTTCTGGTCGGTCGGCGCGGCCTCGGCGGTCGCCCTCGTCGGCATCCTGGCCCTGATCCCGGACATCCCGCGGCCCGCCGTACGGCCCACCCTCGCGCGGGAGCTGCGCATCTACCGCGACCGCCAGGTGTGGCTGTCGATCGGCGTGACGGCGCTGGCCGCGGGCGGGGTCTTCTGCGCCTTCAGCTACCTGTCGCCGCTGCTGACGGAGGTCGCCGGGCTGGACGCGGGGTGGGTGCCGTGGGTGCTCGCACTGTTCGGGGTCGGCGCGCTCGTCGGCACGACGGTCGGAGGGCGGATCGCCGACGCGCACCTGTTCGGCGTGATGCTGTGGGGGATCACCGCGTCGACGGTCTTCCTCGTCGCGCTGGCCCTGTTCGCGTCGTCGGCGGTGGCGGCCGTCGGGCTGTCGTTCCTGATGGGCGTCTCGGCGTTCTTCACGGCGCCCGCGCTCAACGCCCGCATGTTCAACGTGGCGGGCGCGGCCCCGACCCTGGCCGGAGCCACCACCACGGCGGCGTTCAACCTCGGCAACACGGGCGGCCCGTGGCTCGGCGGCACGGTGATCGACGCCGGCCGCGGCTTCGCCGCCCCTGCGTGGGCGGGCGCGGCCATGACCGTCACGGCCATCGCCCTCACCGCGATCGCGCTGCGCCTGCACACCCGCACTCCGCAGCCCCCGACCCGGATCGTCGCGGCCTCCCCCGCCTCCTCGGCGACGGCTGACACCGTCAGTACCTGAACCACTGCCCGTGTCCGGTGACGGCCGGGTTGGTCACTTTCGGCGGGGTCGCACCGTCGACCTTGGTACTGACGTGTACCTCGTACTCCGTGCCGGATGCGAGCGACGTGGCGACCCGCTCCGTCCACACCTGGGGATCCGGGCCGGCCGTGAGGGTCCAGGTCTTCGCCCCGCCGTCGGGGTACAGGTACTTGTTGCCGTCCTTCAGGGTCAGCCAGACGTACACGGTCACCTTGGTCGGGACGGTGGCCCTGACGTAGGCGCGCATGAAGACCGTCGTGCCCTCCCTCACGAAACAGGGACTCTCGCTGACCTTGGGATCATCCGCGGTGTGGAAGGCGGCGCACGACTCCTTGCCTCCCGTGGCGGCCGCCCCCGCGGCCTGCGCCTGCGGTGTCGGCGCCCCGGAGGGGGCCGCGGTGCTCGGCGCGGCGCTGCTCGCCGAGGGAGAAGGCGAGGGCGAGGCGGAACCCGAGGAAGGCGCGGACGGGGAGGGCGATGCACTCGGCTGCGCCGGCGCCGAGCCCCCCGGAGCGGCCTGCCCGCGCTGCCCGCCGCCGTCCGGCCCACCGTTCAATGCCACGGCGGCGACCACGGCGATGACCACCAGGGCAGCGGCCCCGGCCCACACAGCGGCAGCCCGCCGGACCCCGCCACTCCGCTCCGGCCCCGCGGGAGGCCCGGCCGGCTCCGTGGCAGGGGCTGCCGGCCCCTGCCGGATCTCCACGTCGCCGCCGAAGGGCTGGATCACCAGGGTGACCGGGGTCTGGAGCTGCCTGCTGCCGAGCCGGTACCCGGTGAAGTGCTCCTTCGTGTGCGCGACCAGCGCGTCGAGGTCGGTGCTGAGACCCGGCGAGTGCTCCTCCAGCCAGTCCATGACGGCGGTCGAGAACGCCCCGGTCCGCTCGGCGGTCCGCTGCGTCGCCGCCTGTCCCGACGCGGCGGCGAGCAGCATGAACTGCTCCACGGGCACCCGCTTGCCCGCCGGCAACGCGGCGACGACCGGTCTGGTCTGGTTGTCCTGGACGAAGGTCGCACAGGCGTCGACGAGGAAGACCTGCCTGCGGCAACGCGCCACGTCCGGCCGGGTCAGGTACTCCCGCAGGTCCATCAGGTCCAGGCAGCGCGGTTCGGCGTCCGAGGCGTCCGGACAGAGCAGCAGCCGGCGGTCGCCCCGGTCCAGTACGCCGTGACCGCCCCAGTAGACGTACAGGACGTCGCCCTCGGGCACGGTCCGCGCCGGCGCCAGCTTGTCGATGATCTGGTCGCGGGACGTGACGGGCTCGATGTCGAGACCCAGCTCCCGCGCCTCGGCGTTGAGGTCCTGCCAGGACCCGGCCATCGGCGCCAGCAGCAGCCTGATGTTCCCGGCAGGCACCCCGCGCGTGCGCAGCCAGCGGGCGAGCCGCATGGCGTCGGCGGCAGCGCCGGGCAGGTCCTTCCCGCTGATCCGCGGGAAGTGCTCGATGCCGACCACGACAGCGTGCACGCGTGCCGGGTCGGGGACGGTCAGCTCAGCCATGCGTCGACAGCGTTCCAGACGTCGGGGTTGGACCAGTACGTGGTGTGCGCCCAGGGGAAGGGCTGCCGGTTGTCGACCCGGTGGTCGTCGGCACGGCCCGGGAACACCTGCGCGGCCTGGTACGAGAGCAGGTCGCGGCCGTCGTAGATGTTCAGCCACTTCGCCGGGAAGCCGGGCGGCAGCGTCTCGGGGTGTTCGAGCGAGACCAGCGCCCCGATCTCGTAGAAGTACGGCGCCTGCGAGCCCACGGTGATCAGCTGGTCCACCCGCTCCAGCCGCTCCCGCACCAGCAGGTCGACGCAGGCGACCCCGCCCAGGCTGTGCGCGATCACCGTGATCGAGTCCCCGGGCGTGTTCTCGATCGTCCGCTTGATCTGGTCGCGTACGCCCTGCCCGCGCGCCTGGTACCGCAGGATGTCGCCGATGGCCGGCAGGGTCGCGTCGCCCCACGCTCCGCGCCGGTACCGGCCGCGCCAGCCGACGGGCCGGGCCAGCGCCTTGGCGAGGAACCCGGTGATGGACCGGCCCTCGGCGTACAGGTCGGCGCCGAGCTCGGAGAGCAGCGCGTCGCGCACGATGCCGGAGACCTCGGCGCCCCGCTCGAAGGCGAGGGCGAGCGTCATGGCCACCACGGCGCGGGCCACGGCCCGGCGGTGCTCGGTTCCGTCGGCGTCCACGGTGGCGGCCGCGTCGTGCAGCTCGGGGGCCTGGACCACGGCGCGCAGCGCTTCGGTGAACTCCCCGGCCAGGCCACGCGCGGCGAAGGCCTCGACCACTGCGGGCGCCGGGGCGTACCCGGTGACTTCGGCGAGGAACTCCTCGGAGGGCGGCAGCCCGAAACCCAGCCCGGACGCCGCCGCGGGCTGCAGTCCGAGCAGCCGCAGTTCGTACCAGGGATCCTCGTACAGGACGTCCCAGACCGCGATCTCGTCGTCCTCCGCCGTCCCGCCACGCGTCTGCCGGTAGCGGGGGACGGAGGCGCCGTCGAGCGCCATGGCCGCGCCCTGCTCCCGGCCCCAGAAGCAGCCGCGGACCTCCAGCCCGGGCCGGATCTCTTCGAGCCGGGCCCGGACCGCGCCGAACGTCTCCTTGTACGAGGCCTCGCGGACTCCGGTCCCGTGTACGAACAGCACTGACCGACGCACGGTCCCCCTCATGCCGACACGACTGCGAACGGCGGTCATCCTAATGCAGCAAATCCCCCTGGCCGCAGGAGAGATGACGGGTATTCAGGCCATGGGCGGGCGATGTTTCGGCCGCCGCAGGCCCGCGGCCGTCAGGCGGCGGACCAGCTCCTTGCTGCCGATCTCCACCGCGCCCGCGCCCACCGCGTCCGCGTAGCGGTGCGACGGCACGTCGTAGTGGTCCCGCTCGAACGCCTTCGCCGGGCAGCCGATCGACGCCGCGAAGGCGTGCAGTTCCTCGTACGAGACGTCGCTGACCAGGTGCGACCACATGCGGCCGTGGCCCGGCCAGGTCGGCGGGTCGATGTAGAGCGTCACCGGCGGCTCACCGGCCGGCGCCGAACACGGGGCCGAGGGCGCCGACGGCGGCGACCTTCACCCCTGCCTTGGCGCACACCCAGTGCGGATCGGGTCCCAACTCCGGGTCCACGTCCAGCGCGTGCGGATCGCCGTGCGAGCAGACCGGGCACAGCGGCCAGCGGCCGTACTTCTCCAGCAGCGCGTCCTGTACGTC
Organism: Streptomyces sp. WM6372; assembly: GCF_001279655.1. Classification (NCBI taxonomy): domain Bacteria; kingdom Bacillati; phylum Actinomycetota; class Actinomycetes; order Kitasatosporales; family Streptomycetaceae; genus Streptomyces; species Streptomyces sp. WM6372. Next base: position 138,250 of record NZ_LGDB01000180.1, read on the forward strand.
CTGGGCGACGAGTCCGGGAAGGTAGTCGACCCCCTCCGGCCACTGCTCCACCCACCACCGACGGTGCGTGACCGAGTCCTCGACGAGGGAGACGACATCGGCGTCGGCGACCTCGCCCGCGGCGAGATCGGCGAGAACAAGTGCACGGGCGACGTGCAGCGCCTGCTCCAGTGGGGTCGCGTGGTCCATGCGCCCATTGTGGCCCCGTATGGGCCAAGTGGTGAAGGCCCTTCCCCACCGGTACCGGATGGCGCCTTGACCCCCACCCGGGCCGAAAATAGATTTCAAGGGTGAGCGACGACCCGAAAGTAACTTTCAGTGACGTGGAGGGCGGCGCATCCGGCTCCGGCGCAACCGGCTCCGGCGTGCCCCTGCGGGCCCGCGTCCGCAGCCTCGGCCCCTCCATGACCCGCTCCGTCCGGGCCGTCGCCGAAACCGTCGCCGCCGACCCCGCCGGCTGCTCCCGCCTCACCGTCAGCGCGCTCGCCGCGCGCACCGGCACCAGCGAGGCCACCGTCGTCCGCACCGCCCGCCTCCTCGGCTACCCCGGCTACCGCGACCTGCGCCTCGCCCTCGCCGCGCTCGCCGCGCAGCAGGAATCCGGCGCCGCCCCCGCCGTCACCGCCGACATAGCCGTCGACGACCCGATCTCCGACGTCGTCGCCAAGCTGGCCCACGAGGAGGCCCAGACCCTCGCCGACACCGCCGCCGGACTCGACCTCACCGCGCTCGCCGCCGCCGTCACCGCGCTGGCGACCGCCCGCCGGATCGACATCTACGGCGTCGGCGCCTCCGCCCTCGTCGGCCAGGACCTGGCGCAGAAGCTGCTGCGCATCGGCCTCGTCGCCCACGCCCACGGCGATCCGCACCTGGCCGTCACCGGAGCCGTCCAGCTGCGCCCCGGCGACGCCGCCGTCGCGATCACCCACTCCGGCGCCACCGGCGACGTGATCGACCCCCTCCGTACCGCCTTCGAGCGCGGCGCCACCACCATCGCCCTCACCGCCCGCCCGAACGCCCCCGTCTCCCACTACGCCGACCTCGTACTGGCCACCTCCGCCGCCCGCGAGACCCGGCTGCGGCCGGCCGCCATGTCCAGCCGGACCAGCCAACTCCTCGTCGTCGACTGCCTGTTCGTCGCCGTCGCGCAGCAGACGTACGAGACCGCGGCCCCCGCGCTCGCCGCCTCGTACGAGGCACTCGCCCCCCGCCGATCCGCCAGGAGCCCCCGCCCATGACCAGCTCGTACGCCGATGGCTCGTACGCCGCGCTCCGCGCCCAGCTCGACACCCTGACCACCGAGGCCTTCCGCCCCGAGCTGGCCGAGATCGACCGGCTGTCCACCCTCGACATCGCGCGCACCATGAACGCCGGTGACGCCACCGTCCCGGCCGCCGTCGCCGCGCAGCTGCCGCGGATCGCCGCCGCGATCGACGCCATCGCGCCGCGCATGGCCCGCGGCGGGCGCCTCGTGTACGCGGGCGCCGGCACGGCCGGGCGGATGGGCGTCCTGGACGCCAGCGAGTGCCCGCCCACCTTCAACACCGACCCGGCGCAGGTCGTGGGCCTGATCGCGGGCGGGCCCGGCGCCATGGTCCGGTCGGTCGAAGGCGCCGAGGACTCCGCCGAGCTGGCGGCCGCGGACCTGGCCGCGCTGGACATCGGACCGGACGACACCGTCATCGGCGTCTCCGCCTCCGGCCGCACCCCGTACGCGATCGGCGCCGTCGAGTACGCCCGTACGTGCGGGGCGCTCACGGTCGGCCTGTCCTGCAACGCCGGATCGGCGCTCGCCGCGGCCGCCGAGCACGGCATCGAGGTGGTCACCGGACCCGAGCTGCTGACCGGATCCACCCGGCTCAAGGCCGGGACCGCGCAGAAGCTCGTACTGAACCTCGTCTCGACCATCACCATGATCCGGCTCGGCAAGACGTACGGGAACCTGATGGTCGACCTGCGCGCCTCCAACGAGAAGCTGCGCGCCCGCTCCCGCCGGATCGTGGCGCTGGCCACCGGGGCGCCGGACGAGGAGATCGAGGCCGCGCTCGACGCCACCGGCGGCGAGGTCAAGCAGGCCGTCCTGGTCCTGCTCGGCGGCGTCGACGGCCCGGCGGCGGCGGGACTGCTCACGGCCGCGCACGGCCACCTCCGCGAAGCCCTGGCTCTGGCCCTGGCTTCGGCGCGCTGACCCGACGACTCACCGACCTGCTCTGACCCGCTCTGACCTGCTCTGACCTGCTGACTCGCTGGCTTGCTCTGACCTGCTGACTGCCCCGTTTTCCCCGACGCAAGGCGATCACCACATGTCCACTGACAAGAACCGCGCCACGGCCGCCGCGATCCTCCCCCTGGTCGGCGGCCCGGACAACATCAGATCGATCGCGCACTGCATGACCCGGCTGCGCATCGCGCTGCACGACCGCTCACTGGTCGACGACGAGGGGCTGCGGGCGCTGCCCGCGGTCCTGGGCGTCGTCGAGGACGACACCTACCAGATCGTGCTCGGACCGGGGACCGTCGCCCGGGTGACCCCGGAGTTCGAGGCGCTGGTCGAGGAGGGCCGCTCCCGCCGTACCGCCGGTGCCCCGGTCACCGCCGAGGAACTCGCGGACCGGGGAGCCGCGTTGAAGCAGGAGCAGAAGGCCCGCAACAGCACCCCGGTCAAGCTGTTCCTGCGCCGGATCGCGAACGTCTTCGTCCCGCTGATCCCGGCGCTCATCGGCTGCGGCATCATCGCGGGACTGAACGGCGTGCTGCTCAACACGGGTTGGCTGCCGGCCGTCGTCCCGGCGCTCGCCGCGATCGCCTCCGGGTTCATGTCGCTGATCGCGGTGTTCGTCGGCTACAACACGGCCAAGGAGTTCGGCGGTACGCCGATCCTGGGCGGGGCCGTCGCCGCCATCATCGTCTTCCCGGGCGTCGCGAAGATCGACGCCTTCGGCCAGCACCTCTCCCCCGGCCAGGGCGGGGTCCTCGGGGCCCTGGCGGCCGCGTTCCTCGCCGTGCGGGTGGAGAAGCTCTGCCGCAGGTGGGTACCCGAGTCGGTGGACGCGCTGGTCACCCCCACCCTCACCGTCCTGACCTCCGGCCTGGTCACGATCTTCGGCCTGATGTTCCTCGCCGGTGAGGTCGCCACCGCCATCGGCTCCTTCGCCACCTGGATGCTCGCCGGCGGCGGCGCCTTCGCCGGGCTGGTCCTCGGCGGCCTGTTCCTGCCGCTCGTGATGCTGGGCCTGCACCAGGCCCTGATCCCGATCCACACCACCCTCATCGAGCAGACCGGCCACACCGCCCTCCTGCCGATCCTCGCCATGGCGGGCGCGGGTCAGGTCGGCGCGGCGCTCGCGGTGTACTGCCGGCTGCCGCGCAACCGGTCCCTGCGGACGACCATCAAGTCCGCGCTCCCGGCGGGGTTCCTGGGTGTCGGCGAGCCTCTGATCTACGGAGTCTCGCTCCCGCTCGGGCGCCCCTTCGTCACCGCCTGCGTGGGCGGCGCTGCGGGCGGGGCGTTCGTCGGACTGTTCAACCAGCTCGGGGTCGCGTTCGGCGCCACGGCCATCGGCCCGTCGGGCTGGGCCCTGTTCCCGCTGCTCGACGGCCCGTCGGGGCTGGGCCCGAACCTCGCGATCTACGCGGGCGGGCTGCTGGTCGGCTACCTGGTCGGCTTCGCCGCCACGTACTTCTTCGGGTTCACGCGCCGGATGCTGACCGAACTCAACGCCGACCAGGAGCCGGCCCCGGCCGCGGCCCGGCCGGCCACGGAGCCCGCGTTGGCCTGAGCCGAGGCCGCCGGGGAAACCGGCACCGGCACCGCGGCCCAGGAGGGCTGCGCGGCCCGGCTCACCAGCCGATCGTCGGAGTCACGTCGAAGATCGGCGGGAGGCGGCCGTCGTCGTCGAGGTTGACGAAGGTCCTGCCGCGGAGGGCGAACGACCCGCCCAGCCGCAGACCCCGCAGGACCGTCGACTCGCCGGCCGGCTTCCCGGTGCCCGGGTCGAGGTGCCAGAGGTGGGTGTACCCGCCCTCCGTGACCACGGCGATCCGGCCGGACCGGGCGTCGGCCAGGGCACGGATCCGCCAGTCGTGCTCGAAGGCGCGGGTCCACAGGTGGCGGCCGTCCTTCAGGGAGAACGCCGCCAGGACCTCCCGCTCCTCCCGTTCCGGGACCGACGCGTACAGCACGTCGCCGGCGACCAGCCAGTCCGCCTCGCCCGTGGTCGGGACGTACGGCGCCTGCGACTGCGCACGCGGGCAGCCCTCGTCGTCGAACACCAGCAGGCGGCCGTCACCGACGGCGGCGGCCGGGGAGGCCGACACGATGCGCGGGGACTCGTACCCGGTCGGCACCGTGAACCGCCAGGTGACGGCGCCGGTGCGGGCGTCGAGCGCGAACAGCTCGACCCCCTCGTCGGTCCGGGCCAGGAGCAGGGCCCGGTCGGGGCCGGCGGCGACCTCCATGGCGGCGGCGCCCGCGGGCAGCGGGGAGTGCCACAGCTCGGCGCCGGTGACCAGGTCATACGCGACTACGCCGTCCGCGGTCGCGGTCACGGCCAGGGAGCCGCCCGCGGACGGCCGGCCCACGAGCTTCGGGACGTCCTTGGTCCAACGCTGCTTGCCGGACGTGATGTCCACCGCCACCAGGCGGTTGCCGCAGGCGCCCTGCGCGGTGGCCAAGGTGAGCAGGCCGGTGCCGGAGGGGGTGTCCGGGCTCATCGCGCACACCGCGCCACCGGCCGGGGCGGGCAGGGCCCAGCCGTGGCGGCCCTCCCCGTTGTAGCCGGTCACGCCGTCCGCGCGGGCCCGGATCACGAACCCCGTGGCCGGGTCCCCCTCCCAGGAGCCGAGCGGCTTGCCCGCGCCCGGCCCGTCCGGGACCTGGTACGAGAAGAGGTCCATGTGCGGGCCGCGCAGCCACGAGAAGCCGAGCCATGCGGGCCACAGGGCGCCGAGCGCAAGCGCGACGGCCACGGTCCAGCCGACGGCGGAGCGGTACCCGCGGCCCTTCACGGCCGACCACCACAGGCCGCCCGCGGCCAGCCCGGCGGCCACGGCCCACAGCACCAACAGGCCCAGCCCGCGCGGGCAGCCCCCGTCCCCGCACACGAGGGCGGGGGCCATGTCCGCGGCGGTCAACTTCACACACAGGACGGCCCACAGCACCGCGACGGCGCTGAAGGCGCAGGCCGCGGCGAGCCGCACGTGGTCCCGGAGCCGCTTCACGAGCGGCGGCTTCTTGTTCATGATCCCCCCGGCCCGCAGCCTAACCGCGATCCGGCGGGGCATGGCCCCGGCCCGTGCGCGGGCTGCCGCGCACGGGCCGGGGCGGGTCCGTCAGGACCCGGAGACGGTCAGAGACCGGCGGTGAACAGCAGCGCGTTCGGGCTGGACTTGGTGAGGTTGCCCAAGACGTCCTTGGTGGATTCCGACTCCAGGAACTCGGCGAGCTCCGCCGGGTCCGCCGTGGGGTGCTGCTGCTTGTAGAGGGCGGCGACACCGGCAACGTGCGGCGCGGCCATCGACGTACCGTCCTGGGCCTCGCTGCCACCGCCGAGCTTCGCCGAGACGATGCCCTCACCGGGTGCGTACAGCGTCAGGCACGGGCCGAAGTTGGAGAAGGACGTCTCCTCGTCCCACTTGTTGCTCGCCCCGACCGTGACCACGCGCTGGGCGGACGCGGGCGAGATGAAGCAGGCGTCCTTCGCACTGTTGCCCGCCGCGATGACCGGCAGCACGCCCGCGTCGGAGAGGGCGGTCGCGGCGTCGTTCACCGCAGTCGACTTGTCCCCGCCCAAGGACCCGTTCAGCACGGCCGGCTGCTTGGCGTTCTTGGCCACCCAGTCCATGCCCGCGATGATCCCCGACCAGGTGCCCTTGCCGTCGCAGCCGAGGACGCGGACGCTGACCAGGTTCGCCTTGCGCGCGACCCCGTACGTCTTGCCCGCGACCGTGCCGGCCACGTGCGTGCCGTGACCCTGGCAGTCCAGGCCGTTGCGGCCGTCGCCGATGGCGTCGAAGCCGAACGTCGCCCGGCCGCCGAACTCGGTGTGGTTGTAGTCGATGCCGGTGTCGAGGATGTACGCGGTCACCCCCGCGCCGTTGCCCTGGGTGGTGAACTGACCGTCGCCCTGCCCGTTCACCTTGTCCCAGGTCTGCTGGTCGATGCGGTCCAGACCCCACGAGTTCGACGGGGCGCGCAGCCCGGACGCGGACGGCATCGGTACGGACTGCACCGCCGCGTCCTCCTCCACCGACTTCACCCCGAGGCTGACCCGGACGATCTGCAGCTGGAGCGGGGTCAGCGGGACCGCGAAGCCGTTCATGGCCGAGGTGTAGACGAAGGACGGCTTCAGGCCGAGCTTCGTCGCCGCCTTCGCCGCGTCCACCCCCTTCTCCAGCGTCACGATGTACTTGCCGGGCACGGCGCTCGCGGAGGTGTGCAGCGGAACCGGCGTCGGCTCCGGGGTGTCGGCGGCGGCGGTACCGGCCGCGACCGGGGGCACGGTGAGGAGGGCAGCGGCGGCCAGGCGTGCGAGCAGTCGCATGGAAAGAACTCCCTGAAGGGGGCGGAGGATCGACATGGGAGAGCCGCCCCGCTACGAGGAGTGCCTGTGCGGTGCGGCTTTCGTTCCATCGGTGCCACCCCGGCGCGTTCTGAACCACGGCCCGCCGCCAGGCCGATCGTCCGGTGCGGCGTCAACACGCGCTGTCGCACACACTGCAGAAAGGGTTATCCCGTTGTGGCGCCAAGCCCGTGCCCCGCGTGGTCCCGTCCCTCACCGCCGACGGGCCGCCGACAAGATCACCCGTATGGTCCGCCCCCACACCAGGGAGCGCACGGCCGGTGCGCCCCCGATGCCCCCGCCACCCCCCGGGGCGTCGTTGACCTGCGGCGATGTACGTGATGGCCTCGCCCCATGCGCACCCGCCTGAGCCGGGCCCTGCCCGCAGCCGCCGTCGTCCTGGCCGCCTTCGCCGCCCTGCCCGTCTCGGCGGCCGGCGCCGCCGTGCCGCAGCCCGCGCCGTACGCCGCCCCCGTCGACCATCCCACGTACATCGTCACCGTACGGAAGGACCTCGACCCGGCCGGCGTGGCGCAGCTGGTCGGCGTCACCCCGGTCCACGTGTTCCGCTCCACCCTGCACGGGTTCGCCGCCCCGCTCAGCCCCGGCCAGGTCGCGGCCCTGCACGCGCTGCCGGGCGTCGAGACCGTCGAGGAGGACGGCACCGCCTCGGCCGGCTGACGGGCTCCCGCCCGTTCCCCCGCCCCGCCCGCCACTTAGGGTGAGGACGATCAACTCGGGAGTTGATCGGGGGAGTCGGGGGGAGACCGATGAACAGCGCGACCGAGGTGTTCCAGCCGCTGCGGGCGGACGATCCGCAGACCGTTGCCGGCTACCGCCTCGCGGCCCGGCTCGGCGCGGGCGGCATGGGCAGGGTCTACCTGTCGCACACGCCGGGCGGCCGCCCGGTGGCGATCAAAGTGGTACGGCCCGAGCTGGCGGAGGACCCGGCGTTCCGGCGGCGGTTCCGCCGGGAGGTGGAGGCGGCCCGGCGGGTCCGCGGCGCGTACACCGCCGAGCTGATCGACGCCGACGCGGACGCGACGCCGCCCTGGCTGGCCACCGTGTACGTGCCGGGGCCCTCGCTGTCGGAGGCCGTGGCCCGGCGCGGACCGCTGCCGGTGCCCGCGGTGCTGTGGCTGGTGGCAGGGGTGGCGGAGGCCCTCCAGGTCATCCACGGTGCGGGGATCGTGCACCGCGACCTGAAACCGTCGAACGTACTGCTGGCCGCCGACGGGCCCCGGGTCATCGACTTCGGCATCTCGCTGGCCTCCGGCACCACCTCTCCCACCGCCACGGGCAGCGCCATCGGCACGCCCCAGTACATGGCCCCCGAACAGGCCCTGGCGGGCGAGACCACGGCGGCCACCGACGTCTTCGCGCTGGGCCAGACGGCGGCGTTCGCCGCGCTGGGCGAGCCGTTGTACGGGGACGGCCCCTCCGTGAGCGTGCTGTTCCGGATCGTGCACTCCGATCCCGACCTGTCCCGGCTGCCGGAGCCCCTGCGCCCGCTGATCGCCCGGTGCCTGGCAGCCGATCCGGAGGATCGTGCCACCCCGGCTGAGATCGTCGCGTGGTGCCGGCAGCGGCTGGGCAAGGACGCCGACGCGGGCGGCGGTCCGGCCGTGTGGCGGGAGGTGACGGGGCCGGAGCTGGTGGTCCCGGCTCCGGTACCGCACCCCACCTCGGTCCACACGCGGGCCCTGGATCCGCAGCCGCAGCCGCCGCTGCCGTCGCCGTCGCCGTCGCCGATGGCCTGGCAGCCGCCGGTGACGACGCCCCTCACACCGGAGGAGCAGCGCAGTCGCAGGCGGCGTACCGCTGTGATCGTCACCGCGGCGGTGACCGCGGCGGCCGTCCTGCTGACCGGTCTGGCCTGGACCGTCATGGACGCGGCGGACCGGGCGCGCGAACGGAGCGCGGCCGCGGCCACGTCCCCCGGCCCGGCGAGCGGCGGCAAGGCCTCCGGAGCCGGCGGAGCCGGTGGATCGATCGGGTCCGGTGGAGCCGGCGGAACCGCATCGAGTACGCCCAAGGCCTCCAAGCCGCCCGCACCCGTCCCCTTCCCCCAGGTCTGGCTGGACCAGAAGAACTCGATCGGCGTCAAGGACCCCGTCAGGCGGGAGGACCGTACCGGGGACATCCGTCTGGACTGCGAGAAGAACAGCTGTGCGCTGGCGAGCGACACGAGCGTGATCGTCCAGCTGTACGCCGATCCCGGCACGGGCAACCTCGACACGTGCGGCCTCCTCACGAAGGCCGCCACGCAGCACGAGCTGCCGCTGGCCGCGTCGGCGCCCGGCACCGAGATCTGCGTCCGGCACCCCTCGGGGGACATCGCGCTGCTCGTGATCCAGACCAAGCCGGTCGTGCGGCTGCCCGACCTGCCCGGCTGGATCACCGCGGACATGACGGTGTGGCGCGCTTCCTGACGGCGGCGCGGCGGGGTCAGCCGCGGGCGGCCTCGATGAAGGCGCGGATCAGGGCGGGGTCCTTCACCCCGCGCTCCCGCTCCACTCCGCTGGAGACGTCCACGCCCCAGGCGCCGGTGGTCTCCACGGCGTCCCGGACGCTGCCCGGGGTCAGCCCGCCGGCCAGCAGCCAGCGGCCCTCGGGCGCGGTGAACTCCGCGGAGCCCCAGTTCCACGGCTTGCCGGAGCCGGGGTCGGGGGCGTCGAGCAGCAGCAGGTCCTCCCCGTACTCCCCGCAGCGCTTCACGTGCTCGGCGGTGGCCCGCAGCAGGGTCCGGCCCTCGGCGCGCAGCGCCTCGTAGTACTCCGGGCCCTCGTCGCCGTGCAGCTGCACTCCCCGTACGCCGCTCTCCTCGGCCAGCCGCCGCACCTCCTCGACCGGCTGCCCCCGGAACACCCCCACGGTCAGCACCGAGTCCGGCACCCGCGCCGCCAGCTCCCGCGCCGCGGCGGCGCCGATCGTACGGGGGCTCCCCGGTGCGAAGACGAACCCGACGGCATCGGCCCCGGCCGCCACGGCCACGTCGACGTCCGGCCCGGTCTTCAGCCCGCAGATCTTCACGAACAGCTCGCTCATCCCCCCAGTCAACCAAACCGCCCTGTTGGGTGGTGAGCCGTCTCGGCACCCGGGCGCGGCCACCCTTGCGCCGCTAGCCTGGAACGGGGCTCACGCCCAGTACACGGCACGCCACGCGGAGGATCACGGTGACGATCATGATCGAACGGGCCACACCGATAGAGCAGGCGGCACCGCCGACATTCGAGACGCTCCTGCGCACGGTTGCGGAGATGGACACGCCAGACGGCTATAAGGCCGAGCTCATCCGGGGGAAGATCATCGTGTCGCCGTTCTCCAAGCTGCGCTACTCCCGTCGCATGCGTCTTTTGCGCGAGCAGCTCCAGGCCCACGTCCCCGAGGGGCAATTCGCGGACACCTCGCTCTTCCTCTTCCGGTTCGAGGCAGCTGAGCGCGGCTACGGACCAGACCTGTACGTCGCGGACGAGGCGGCCTTCGAGCAGGAGGGGCTGCACGCGGACGGCGCGGCGCTGTCGCTGGTCGGGGAGTTCACGTCCGTCTCCACCAGGGACGCGGACTGGAACGAAAAGCTCGACGTGTACGGCCGGCTCGTGCCCGTCTACCTCGTCGTCGACATGCAGGACTCGGAGATCACCTGCTTCTGGGACCCCTCGCCGCACGGGTACCGCTCTCGTACGACGGTGTCCTTCGGGAAGCCCCTGCAGATCCCCTCGCCCTTCGACTTCTCCCTCGACACCAGCGGCTTCTAGGAGCCCCGAGAACGCCCGAGGGCGGCACCCCCCGTGTGGGGAGTGCCGCCCTCGGTCGAAGAACAGCCGATCAGCCAGGGGCCGATCAGAAGTCCATGTCACCGCCCGGCATGCCGCCGCCGGCCGGGGCGCCGGCCTTCTCGGGCTTGTCGGCGATGACGGCCTCGGTGGTGAGGAAGAGGGCCGCGATCGACGCCGCGTTCTGCAGCGCGGAGCGGGTGACCTTCGCCGGGTCGATGATGCCCTCGGCGATCATGTCCACGTACTCGCCGGTCGCGGCGTTCAGGCCCCAGCCGACGGTCAGGTTGCGGACCTTCTCCACGACGACGCCACCCTCGAGACCACCGTTGACGGCGATCTGCTTGAGCGGGGCCTCCAGGGCGAGCTTCACGGCGTTGGCGCCGGTCGCCTCGTCACCCGTCAGGTCGAGCTTCTCGAAGACCGCGGAGGCCTGGAGCAGGGCCACGCCACCACCGGCGACGATGCCCTCCTCGACGGCCGCCTTCGCGTTGCGAACGGCGTCCTCGATGCGGTGCTTGCGCTCCTTGAGCTCCACCTCGGTCGCGGCGCCGGCCTTGATGACGGCCACGCCGCCGGCCAGCTTCGCGAGGCGCTCCTGGAGCTTCTCGCGGTCGTAGTCCGAGTCGGAGTTCTCGATCTCGGCGCGGATCTGGTTGACGCGACCCTGAACCTGGTCGCTGTCACCGGCACCGTCGACGATCGTGGTCTCGTCCTTGGTGATGACGACCTTGCGGGCGCGGCCGAGCAGGTCCAGGCCCGCGTTCTCGAGCTTGAGGCCGACCTCCTCGGAGATGACCGTGCCGCCCGTGAGGATGGCGATGTCGCCGAGCATGGCCTTGCGACGGTCACCGAAGCCCGGGGCCTTGACGGCGACGGAGCGGAAGGTGCCGCGGATCTTGTTGACGACCAGGGTCGACAGGGCCTCGCCCTCGACGTCCTCGGCGATGATCAGCAGCGGCTTGCCGGACTGCATGACCTTCTCGAGGAGCGGCAGCAGGTCCTTGACCGAGCCGATCTTCGAGTTGACGATCAGGATGTACGGGTCGTCGAGCGACGCCTCCATACGCTCCATGTCGGTGGCGAAGTACGCCGAGATGTAGCCCTTGTCGAAGCGCATGCCCTCGGTGAGCTCAAGCTCCAGACCGAAGGTCTGGGACTCCTCGACGGTGATGACGCCTTCCTTGCCGACCTTGTCCATGGCCTCGGCGATGAGCTCGCCGATCTGGGTGTCGGCGGCGGAGATGGAGGCCGTGGAAGCGATCTGCTCCTTGGTCTCGACATCCTTCGCCTGCTCCAGCAGGGCGCCGGAGACGGCCTCGACGGCCTTCTCGATGCCGCGCTTGAGGGCCATCGGGTTGGCGCCGGCGGCCACGTTGCGCAGGCCCTCGCGGACGAGCGCCTGGGCGAGCACGGTGGCGGTGGTCGTACCGTCGCCCGCGACGTCGTCCGTCTTCTTGGCGACTTCCTTGACCAGCTCGGCGCCGATCTTCTCGTACGGGTCCTCGAGCTCGATCTCCTTGGCGATGGAGACACCATCGTTGGTGATCGTGGGGGCGCCCCACTTCTTCTCAAGGACGACGTTGCGACCCTTGGGGCCAAGGGTGACCTTGACGGCGTCGGCGAGCTGGTTCATCCCGCGCTCGAGACCGCGCCGGGCCTCCTCGTCGAACGCAATGATCTTGGCCATCTGAAGTGGTCCTCCAGGACTGGGGTTCCCCCTGCGCCGTCGGCACGAGGGGAGGGTTGGATTGCTCCGGACCGCGCCCGCGCCCGCGACGGACGGCCTGCGTGCCCGGCGGTTCCTTCCCGCCGGACCCTGCGGGCCTCACCGACCCGGTCCTGTGTAGTAGCACTCTCACCAGGAGAGTGCTAACGCCAATGATTAGCACTCGACCCCCGAGAGTGCAAGCGGCTTCGAAGAAGCCTCGCTGAGGGGTGGCGGTCGGGCGACGGGGGGAGCAAGCGGCTTCGGGCAACGACAGGCCCGGCCGGCCCGGGCGGAGCCCGGACATGCGTCGAGGGTCCACATCCCTCCTCCAGGATGTGGACCCTCGTGCGTAATGCGTCGCTGGTCGATCGCGCCGGGGCTAGACGGCGAGCTTGACCATGTCCGCCTGCGGACCCTTCTGGCCCTGCGAGATCTCGAACTCGACCCGCTGACCCTCTTCAAGGGTGCGGTACCCGTCCATCTGGATGGCGCTGTAGTGGACGAACACATCCGCACCACCGTCGACCGCGATGAAGCCGTAGCCCTTCTCCGCGTTGAACCACTTGACGGTGCCCTGAGCCATGCCTAACTCCCCTATTACTGGCCCTTGCGCAGGACCGCACTTCGCGGTCCCGGGTCAGAACTTGCGCCGGAACGCCTCGACCGGGGCTGAATGTATCTGCACCGCTGCTGTCTGCAACAGGTCAATCCGACGAGAAATCTGGACACGGGGATACATTGAAATAGAGTGAAAAGTTGGCATATTCCCGGGCAACTCGGACCCGGCATATCTCGCCAAAGCCCCATACCGCACTCGCACATTGACTCAATGTCAACCATCACGCGACCCGCTCATATGCGGCGGGCAAGAACAGCGGAGGGGACTTCCCCAACTCTACCGCGCCCAACCAAGCAGAATTACCCCCTCCGCTTTTACCGGAGGGGGTAATTCTGGGCTTTCGCGTGTCAGCAGCCGCCGGCGACGGCGGGAATGATCGAGACGCCCGCGCCGTCCGGCGTCACCGCGTCCAGACCGCCCTCGAAGCGCACGTCGTCGTCGTTGACGTAGACGTTCACGAAGCGGCGCAGCTTGCCCTGGTCGTCCAGGACGCGGGCGGCGATGCCCGGGTGGCTCGCCTCCAGGGAGGCGATGACCTCGGAGAGGGTCGCGCCCTCGGCGGGGACCTCGGCCTGACCGCCGGTGTAGGTGCGCAGGATGGTGGGGATGCGGACGTTGACGCTCATGGCGCTACTGCCTTTCCGGGGGCGGAGGGTAGGGGTCAGGCCAGGCCGGCGGCGCGGAACGCGTCCAGGCTCGGGCGGATGGTGGCGGTCTGCCCGCTGTCCGCGGCCACCGCCTCCAGGGTCTTGAGGCCGTCACCGGTGTTGAGGACCACCGTGGTCAGCGCCGGGTCGAGCTGCCCGTTCTCGATGAGCTTCTTGGTCACGCCGACGGTCACGCCGCCCGCGGTCTCGGCGAAGATGCCCTCGGTCTGCGCGAGGATCTTGATCGCCTCGACGACCTGCTCGTCGGTGACGTCCTCGACGTAGCCGCCCGTACGGCGGGCGATGTCCAGGACGTACGGGCCGTCGGCCGGGTTGCCGATGGCGAGCGACTTGGCGATGGTGTTCGGCTTCTGCGGGCGGACCACGTCGTGGCCGGCCTTGAAGGCGGTGGAGACCGGGGAGCAGCCCTCGGCCTGGGCACCGAAGATCTTGTACGGCTTGTCCTCGACGAGCCCGAGCTTGATCAGCTCCTGCAGGCCCTTGTCGATCTTCGTCAGCTGCGAGCCGGAGGCGATCGGGATCACGATCTGGTCGGGCAGCTGCCAGCCGAGCTGCTCGCAGATCTCGTAGGCCAGCGTCTTGGAGCCCTCGCCGTAGTACGGACGCAGGTTGACGTTGACGAAGCCCCAGCCCTCGCCGAGCGGGTCGCCGATGAGCTCGGAGCAGAAGCGGTTGACGTCGTCGTAGTTGCCCTCGATGCCGACGAGGTCGCCGCCGTACACACCGGCCATGACGACCTTGCCCTGCTCCAGGTCGTGCGGGATGAACACGCAGGAGCGGAAGCCGGCCCGGGCGGCCGCGGCGCCGACGGCGCCGGCCAGGTTGCCGGTGGAGGAGCAGGACAGGGTGGTGAAGCCGAAGGCGCGGGCGGCCTCGACGGCGATGGCCACGACGCGGTCCTTGAAGGAGTGCGTCGGGTTGCCGGAGTCGTCCTTGACGTACAGCTTGCCCGTGACGCCGAGCTCCTTGGCCAGGTTGGCCGCGTCCACGAGCTTGGTGAAGCCCGGGTTCAGGCTGGGCTTGGAGGCCACGTCCGCGGGGACGGGCAGCAGCGGGGCGTAGCGCCAGATGTTGTTCGGGCCGGCCTCGATCGCGGCGCGCAGCGCCTGCGGGTCTCCGGTGGGAAGGTCGTAGGCGACTTCCAGCGGACCGAAGCACTCGACGCAGGCGAAGATGGGTCCGAGCTCGAAACGGGTACCGCACTCACGACACGAGAGGCCCGTGGCAGGTCCGAGATCGACAGAGGTGGCAACAGTCTGTGCAGCCATGATGGCGAGGCCCTTTCTCCTCATCTTCCCCATGGCGCACTTCGCCATGAGACGGAATTGGCACCTTCCCTAGCCGGGGACCTCGCTGCCGCAAGCAAGCAAGCGCGAGAACCGACTGGAGGGTTGCCGGGGCTTCAACGGGCCGTGTCCCTCTGCCCCTCTGGATGAGCGGTATGGCACCGGGCCGCGCGCTCTGCGGCGCGTCCGGGCGTTTGTGCGCGGGGACCCCCGGCATGCGGTGGTCCTTCGCGTTGTTCAAGACTGTAACTGAAGGTCCGGGTGGTTGAGACAGCCGTCCGAACCGCGAGATGGATCACTTTTCGGCCGAAACCGCCGAGGAGCGACGGACGACCGACGGACGAGCAGGGAGTGCTGAACGTGCTGGAAGAGGTGGAGCGCTGGTTCGCGGACCGCTCCTGGTCCGCGGCCGACCGACCGCTCGACCAGCTGCTTTCCGCCAAGCGGGCGGCGGGCGCCACGGTCAGCGTCGTCCTGCCCGCGCTCGACGAGGAGGAGACGGTCGGCGCGATCGTCGAGGTGATCCGGCGCGATCTGATCGACGGGCTGCCGCTGCCGCTGGTCGACGAGCTGGTCGTCATCGATTCGGGCTCCACCGACCGGACCGCCGAGGTGGCCGCCAAGGCCGGCGCCCGGGTGGTGCACCGCGACGACATCCTGCCGCGGATCCCGGCCCTGCACGGCAAGGGCGAGGTGCTGTGGCGCTCGCTGCTGGCGACCACCGGTGACGTGGTCTGTTTCGTGGACGCGGACCTGCGGGACTTCTCCTCCACGTTCGTGTCCGGGATCGTGGGCCCGCTGCTGACCGAGCCCGGCGTGCAGTTCGTCAAGGCGATGTACGACCGCCCGCTGGGGGACGCGCCCGGCCAGGGCGGCCGGGTCACCGAGCTGGTCGCCCGCCCGCTCCTCAACCTCCACTGGCCGCAGCTGGCCGGCTTCGTCCAGCCGCTGGGCGGCGAGTACGCCGTGCGCCGGTCCCTGCTGGAACGTTTGCCCTTCCCCGTCGGGTACGGGGTCGAGCTCGGCCTGCTCGTGGACGCGCTGCACACGGTCGGACTGGACGCGCTGGCCCAGGTGGACGTGGGCGTACGGCTCCACCGCCATCAGGACGGCCAGGCGCTGGGCCGGATGGCCGCGGCGATCTACCGGACGGCGCAGCTGCGGCTCTCGCGCGGCCAGCTCGTACGGCCGGAGCTGACGCAGTTCGAGCGCGGCCCGGACGGGTTCAGGCCCCGGACGTACGCCGTGGACACCGAGGAGCGGCCGCCGATGGCCGGGGTGAAGGAGTACTCCGGCCGCCGGGTGGCGTGAGGGAACTGACGTTTGAGCACACCGGCCCCGGGCTAGGTTCGCCGCATGGCTTCCCAGGTACTCGTTGCAGCGAACCGCGGCCCGCTCTCCTACGCACTCGACGAAGACGGCACCCTCACGGCCCGGCGCGGCGGGGGCGGACTCGTCTCCGGTCTCTCCGCCGCCCTCGCCCGCCAGCCGGAGGCGCTGTGGATCTGCGCGGCCCTGTCGGACGCGGACCGGGAGGCGGTCCGCCGCGGCGTCTCCGAGCCCGGCGTCCGGATGCTGGACATCGATCCCACCACGTACGACGACGCGTACAACGGCATCGCGAACTCGGTGCTGTGGTTCACCCACCACCACCTTTACGACATCCCGCGCGAGCCGGTCTTCGACGCGCGGTTCCGGCGGCAGTGGCAGTCGTACGCCGCGTACAACCACGCCTTCGCGCTGGCGCTCGCCGAGGAGGCGGGCGAGGGCGCGGCGGTGCTCGTGCAGGACTACCACCTGGCGCTGGTCCCGGGCGAGCTGCGGGAGCTGCGGCCCGACCTGAAGATCAGCCACTTCACGCACACCCCGTGGGCCTCGCGGGAGTTCCTGGAGATGCTCCCCGACGACATCCGCTCGCAGCTGATGTGGGGGATGCTCGGGGCGGACGTCGTGGGCTTCCACACCTGGGCGTGGGCGAACAGCTTCATGGACGGCTCGCACCTGGACGACGAGCGGGGCGTGGCCGAGCCGTGCTCCCCGGCGGGGACGGGCGAGCGGTTCGTCGAGAAGGCCCCGCGCGGCCCGGTGCGGCACCGGCGGACGGACGTGGCCGTGTACCCGCTGGGCGTGGACGGGGACGAGCTGCGCGCGCTGGCGCACCGGCCGGAGGTGAACGACAAGCTGGCGGCGCTGCGGACGGAGGTCGGGGACCGCAAGGCGATCGTCCGGGTGGACCGGACGGAGCTGTCGAAGAACATCGTGCGCGGGCTGCTGGCCTACCGGGAGCTGCTGACGGTGCACCCCGAGTGGCGCGGGCGGGTGGTGCACCTGGCGTCGGCGTACCCGTCGCGGCAGGACCTGGCCGTGTACCGCTCGTACACGGAGGCGGTGCGGGAGCTGGCGGAGCGGATCAACGAGGAGTTCGGTACGGAGGACTGGCAGCCGGTGCTGGTGTCGGTGAAGGACGACTTCGCCCGCTCCCTGGCGGCGTACCGGCTGGCGGACGTGGCGCTGGTCAACCCGGTACGGGACGGGATGAACCTGGTGGCGAAGGAGATCCCGGTGGTGTCGGACGCGGGGTGCGCGCTGGTGCTGTCGACCGGGGCGGGGGCGTACGGGGAGCTCCGCGAGGACGCGCTGACGGTGAACCCGTACGACGTGACGGCGACGGCGGAGGCCCTGCACGCGGCGCTGGCCATGCCGGCGGGTGAGCGGCTGGAGCGTACGAAGCGCCTGGCCGCCGCCGCCACGGCCCTCCCCGCGACGGAGTGGTTCACGGCCCAGCTGGAGGACCTGCGCGAGGCGTGACCGCTGCCGCCGCGCGGAGCCTTGAGGGGCTCCGCGGGGCGGTGGGGCCCGTCGCCCCGCGGGATGGCCCCGGCCAGGGACGGCTCGCGGGGCATTGGGGCCCGTCAGCCGCGGATGGCCCCGGCCAGGACGGCCAGGAAGTCCGCCACCGCGCCGGGGCCCGGCAGGACCAGGTCCGCCCGGGCGGCGAGCTCGGGGACCTCGGCGGAGCCGCTGCACACCAGCAGCCCCGGCAGACCGTCGGCCCGGCGCTTCTCCACCGCGGAGTACGCGGCGAGGTCGCCGAGGTCGTCGCCCGCGTAGAGGACCGCCTCCGCGTCCCGTTCCGCCACGAACTCCGTCAGGGCGACGCCCTTGTCCATGCCCGGGGGGCGCAGCTCCAGGACCGCCCGGCCCGGCTCGACCATGAGCCCGTGGCGGGCCGCCAGTTCGGCCAGGGGTTCGCGCAGCGCCGCGAAGGCCGCCGCCGGGTCGTCGGCGCGCCGGGTGTGGACGGCCAGCGCCCGGCCCTTCTCCTCGATCCAGGTACCGCGCCAGGCGCCGATGGAGTCCAGGAAGCCGGGCAGCTCCGCCCGTACGGCGGCGACTCCCGGGTGCTCGGCCGGCGCGTGGACGATGCCGGTCACCGCGTCCCACCGCTCGGCGCCGTAGTGGCCGAGGACGACGAGGTGTTCCAGTCCGGGGACGCCGGCGAAGCCCCCGTAGCGGACGGCCACACCGGCCGGTCGGCCGGTGATCACGGCCACCGAGTCGACCTCGGGGGCGAGCGCGGAGAGGGCCGGGACGGCCCCCGGGTGGGCCCGTGCCTGGTCCGGGTCGGGGACGATCTCGGCGAGGGTGCCGTCGAAGTCGAGCGCGACGACGGAACGGCGGGGTGCGCGGAGCAGGGCTTCGAGGCCCTCGCGTCCGGCGGCGGTGACGGGCATCGGCAAGTCGTGCGGATGGCTCCCCATACGGACGACCCTAACGGCCCGGCCGGGCCACGGCTACGGCGCGCGAGGCCCGGACACCCCCCGGGGGATCCGTCCCCCGGAGCCGCCCCTCAGCGCCGGGCCCGCTGTGCCTCGCGGATGCGGCGCAGCCGGTTGACGGTGCCGGGGGCGTGGGCCAGCGCCCGCGGGTCGTCCATCAGCACGTTGAGCAGCTGGTAGTAGCGGACCGGGGTCATCCCCAGCCCTTCCCGTATCGCCCGCTCCTTGGCCCCGGGCCCGGGCCAGGTGCGTCCCTCGTACGCGAGCACCGCGGCCTCGGTGGCCGTCAGCCCCACGTCGTCCGTCATACCGCCAGATTAACGCCGCCCTGTGACACCCACCGGGCCCGCACCCCTCGGCGGCCGTCCCTCAGCCGTCCCTGAGCCGTCCCTCAGTGCGCGTCCGCCCTGCGCGCCGATTCCGCGATGTCCTCCAGGACCTTCGCCGGCTGTCCGCCCGGCTGGACGGTCTTGCCGATGTTCTTCTTGACGTCCTCGCTCACCCCGGCCCAGGACTTCTTGCCGACCGGGTAGAGCCGCGCGTTCGGCAGCGCCTGCAAGAACGTCTTCAGCTGCGTGGCCGAGCCGCCCGTACTGGCGTCCATCGCCCGGTAGCCGGTCGTCGTGACCGGCAGCAGGTCGTACTTGTTGGTGAAGGCCGTCACGTTCTTCGCCTCGTACAGGTAGTCCAGGAACTGCCCGGACTCCTTGCGGTGGCCGTTCTTGAAGGCCATCACCCAGTCCGCGACGCCCATCGTCGGGTGCTCGGTCCCGTCGGCGGTCGGCATGGCCACCATGCCGAACTTCACGCCCTTCTCCGCCGCCTGCTTCAGCAGCGTGGGGTGGCCGTTGAGCATGCCGACCTCGCCCCGCGTGAAGGCGTCGAAGGCCGCCTGCCGGTCGGTCTTCGCCGGTTCCAGCCCTCCGGTCAGGCCCTGGCCGACCATCTTGTCGCGCAGGAACTCGAACGTCTTGACGTTGTCCGGGGAGTCGATCGCGTACGCCTCTTCGTTGTCGGTGTAGCCGCCACCGCCCGCGAGCATCCACATCATCGTCTCGGCCTGCGCCTCCTCGCGGCCCAGCGGCAGCGCGAGCGGCGTCGGCACGCCCGCGGCCTTGAGCTTCTTCGCGGCGGCCTCCAGGTCGGTCCAGCTCTTCGGCTGCCAGCCGCCCTTGGCGTCCTTCGGCATGACCCCGGCGTCCGTCAGCAGCTTCTCGTTGTAGAAGAGCAGGCGGGTGCTGGCCACGAAGGGCATGCCGTACTGGACCCGCCGGACCTTGCCGGCGTCCGCGAGCGGCGCCAGGAAGTCGGCCTCGGTGCTGACGGAGAGCAGCTCCTCCGCCGTGTACAGCTTGCCGGCGGCCGCGTAGTCGGCGTACGCGCCGATCTGCGCGATGTCGGGGGCCTTGCCGGCCTTGACCATCTCCGCGACCTTGGCGTCGACCTCGGACCAGGAGTAGACGCTGACCTCGACCTTGACGCCGGGGTGGTCCTTCTGGAAGCCGTCGGCGAGGTCCTTCCAGTAGCCCGTCGAGGAGTTCTGCGGATTGTCCCCGTAGTCGGCCGCCACGACCCGCAGGGTCACCTCGTTGTCCCCGGTGAGACTCCCCACGGCTCCGCAGCCCGTCAGTGCCGCGGCGGTCAGGCTCAGCGCGGCGCCGGTCGCGGCCAGGCTCAGGTAACGGCCCTTCACAGTTCTCGATCCACCCCTTGTTGTACGTACGATCCACGTAAGGTCTACACCACTTTGGCGGCTCGTCCACATCCGGAACGCACGGTGTCCGGTTCGTCGCCCGACCGAGGTCTTCGATTTTGTATGGCCGCTCAACAATCCCCTCCAATGGACTAGACCTTTCCCCGCCGAGCACGCGAGACTGTCACCTGTGAAACCCGTGAAACACGTCATCGCCCTCGATGTGGGCGGCACCGGGATGAAGGCCGCCCTCATCGCCGAGGACGGCTCCCTGCTGCACGAAGCGCGCCGCGCCACCGGCCGCGACCGGGGCCCCGACGCCGTCGTCGAGACGATCCTGGAGTTCGCCGCGGAGCTGTCCGGGCTCGGCCGCGAACGCTTCGGCGTACCCGCCAGCGCGGCGGGCGTCGCCGTCCCCGGCATCGTCGACGCCGAGAACGGGATCGCCGTCTACGCGGCGAACCTGGGCTGGCGCGACGTACCGATGCGCGCGCTCCTCAGCAGACGGCTCGGCGACATCCCGGTGGCCCTGGGCCACGACGTCCGCACGGGCGGACTCGCCGAAGGCCGCATCGGCGCGGGCCGGGGCGCCGACCGCTTCCTGTTCGTCCCGCTCGGCACCGGCATCGCCGGCGCCATCGGCATCGCCGGCCGCATCGAGGCCGGTGCCCACGGCTACGCGGGCGAGATCGGCCACATCGTGGTCCGCCCCGGCGGCCCCGCCTGCGGCTGCGGCCAGTACGGCTGCCTGGAGACCCTCGCCTCCGCGTCCGCCGTCAGCCGCGCCTGGGCGGCCGCCTCCGGCGACCCGGCCGCGGACGCCGCGGACTGCGCCAAGGCCGTCGCGTCCGGCGACGCGCGCGCCCACGAGGTGTGGCTGGCCGCGGTCGGCGCCCTCGCCGACGGCCTGGTCACCGCGATCACCCTGCTGGACCCGCGCACGCTGATCATCGGTGGCGGGCTCGCCGAGGCGGGGGAAACCTTGTTCACACCACTACGGACGGCCGTCGAGGAGCGCGTGACGTTCCAGCGGCTGCCCGACATCGTTCCGGCGGCCCTCGGGGACACCGCCGGATGCCTGGGCGCAGGGCTGCTCGCCTGGGACCTACTCGCCACGGAGGTACCTGCCTGATGTCCGGAAGCGCACACAGCACCGTTCTCTCCGGCGCCAGGGTGGTCCTGCCCACCGGGACCGTGGCGGGCGGCCGCGTCATCGTCGACGGCGAGCGCATCGCCGGCAGTGCCGGCGAGGGCGCGCGGACCGTCGACCTGTCCGGGCACTGGCTCGTCCCCGGCTTCGTGGACATGCACAACCACGGCGGAGGCGGCGCCTCCTTCACCTCCGGCACCGCCGAGGAGGTCCTCAAGGGCGTACGGACCCACCGCGAGCACGGCACCACCACGCTCGTCGCCTCCACCGTCACGGGCGACCTGGACGAACTGGCCCGCCGCGCCGGGCTGCTCGCCGAGCTGACGCAGGCGGGCGAGATCGCCGGCATCCACTTCGAGGGGCCGTTCATCAACCCCTGCCGCAAGGGCGCGCACAAGGAGGACCT
This sequence comes from Streptomyces sp. WM6372, assembly GCF_001279655.1. Classification (NCBI taxonomy): domain Bacteria; kingdom Bacillati; phylum Actinomycetota; class Actinomycetes; order Kitasatosporales; family Streptomycetaceae; genus Streptomyces; species Streptomyces sp. WM6372. Next base: position 159,898 of record NZ_LGDB01000180.1, read on the forward strand.
GCTCCGCGACCCCGACCCGGCCGAGGTCCGCAAGCTGATCGACGCCGCGCACGGCGCCGCCCGCATGTTCACCCTCGCCACCGAACTCCCGGGCGGGCTGGACTCCGTACGGCTGCTGGCCGAGCACGGGGTCATCGCCGCGATCGGCCACACCGACTCCACGTACGAGCAGACCCGCCAGGCCATCGACGCGGGCGCGACCGTGGCCACCCACCTGTACAACGCGATGCCCGGCATGGAGCACCGCGCCCCCGGCCCGATCGCCGCGCTGCTGGAGGACGAGCGGGTCACCGTCGAGCTGATCAACGACGGCACCCACCTGCACCCGGCGATGCTGGAGCTGGCCTTCCACCACGCCGGCGCGCACCGCGTGGCGCTGATCACCGACGCGATGGACGCGGCGGGCTTCGGCGACGGGATCTACCACCTGGGGCCGCTGGAGGTCGAGGTCAAGGAGGGCGTGGCCCGCCTCGTCGAGGGCGGTTCGATCGCCGGCTCCACGCTGACCCTGGACACCGCCTTCAAGCGGTCGGTGACCCTGGACAAGCTGCCCGTGGAGTCCGTGGTCCAGGCGATCTCGGCCAATCCCGCCAAGCTGATCGGCCTGTACGACGAGGTCGGCTCGCTGGAGCCGGGCAAGTACGCCGACCTGGTCGTCCTGGACGCCGCGTTCGACGTCAAGGGCGTCATGCGGCGCGGCGAGTGGGTCGTCGACCCGCTGGTCTGAGTGCCGCTGCGGCCGCTGGTCCGAGCGGGTACGGAGGGAAACGGGCGGCCCGCGGGACTGGGCCGCCCGTACTGGTGTTTGGCATGATCCCCGCACACACCGAGACCGGGGCCTGCCATGATCCTCACCGTGACGCTCAACACCGCACTCGACGTCACCCACCACGTACCGAAGCTGATTCCGCACACCTCGCACCGGGTCACCGCCGTGACCGAACGGCCCGGCGGCAAGGGCCTCAACGTCGCCCGCGTACTGGCCGCGCTCGGCCACGAGGTCACCGCGACCGGCTTCGCGGGCGGACGCACGGGCGCCGTCGTACGCGAACTGCTCGCCGACACCGCGAAGGTGACGGACGCTCTGGTCCCCTGCGCGGGCACCACCCGGCGCACCCTGGCCGTGGTCGACGAGTCCTCGGGCGACACCACGCAGTTCAACGAGCCGGGCCCGCTGATCGGTTCCGCGGAATGGGCCGCCTTCCTCGACCGGTACGCGGCCCTGCTGGCCGGGGCCTCCGCGGTGGCCCTGTGCGGCAGCCTCCCGCCGGGCGTGCCGGTGGGCGCGTACGCGGCGCTCGTACGGGCCGCCCGCGCGGCCGGGGTCCCGGTCCTCCTGGACACCAGCGGCGAGGCGTTGCGCCGCGGGGTCGCGGCCCGACCGGAGATGATCAAGCCGAACGCCGCCGAGCTCGCCGAGCTGACCGGCTCCCGCGAGCCGCTCCAGGCCACCCGCGACGCCCGCCGCCGCGGCGCGCACGCCGTGGTGACCTCGCTCGGCCCCGACGGACTGCTGGCGGCCACGGCCCAGGGCACCTGGCGGGCGGCCCCGCCGCGCGCCCTGACGGGGAACCCGACCGGAGCCGGCGACTCCGCGGTGGCGGGGCTGCTGTCGGCCCTCACGGAGGGCCTGGACTGGCCGGCCCGCCTGACCCGCGCGGTCGCCCTCTCGGCGGCCACGGTCCACGCCCCGACGGCGGGGGACTTCGACCCCCGCACCTACGAGGAGCTGCGGCAGGCCATCTCCGTCACCGGCGGCAACTGACGATCGGACCACGCGCCCCCGTCCGGTTCCCCGACCTGGCGTCAGTCCGCGGCGGTCCGCGCGCGCTTGACCCGACATCACGGGCGTCCGGAGGGACTCCGCCTACCTGGCGTCGAAGCGCTCGGAGAACACCGGCTGGGTCCACTGCGGCTGACGCACCGGCAGGCACAACGGGGTCCGGCCCCACCGCAGGTGCGGTGGGGCCGGACTCGTTCCGGGCCGGTGGCGGGGCGGGGCCCGCCCACCCGGCGGGAGGTCAGCGCTTGACGTGACCCTGGCCCAGGTCGAGCTGGTCGAAGACCGCCTCGCACTGGTTGCCGGCCTCACACGAGATCTTCATCGTGTTGGTGCCCTTCTTGAGGCTGATCCACGCGAAGGTGCGGGTCCACCCCTTGTCCCAGGCTCCGGCCTCGGCCTTGGCGAAGTTCGACAGGTTCAGTGACTGCGTCGGGCTCTGCCCGTTGACCGTGAGGGTCGCCTTCGCGTCCTTCCCGGGCACGCCGTAGTTCACGAAGAGCGTGTAATCACCGGCGGTCGGGACGTCCACGGTCCAGGTCAGCGCCGCACCGGGCGCGTTGAAGCCCGCCACGTACTGGCCGCCCGCGCTCTTCGCGCCCGGGACCGCGGCCTCCAGGTGCGCGCCGCCCGTGAGGGACATGCCCGCGCCCGAGGCGTCCGCCTTGGGCAGCGGGACCTCCGCGGACTGCGAGGGGCTCGGCTGCGCGGACGCGGAGTTCTGCGGCTGCGCGGACTGCTGTCCGCCCGTCGCGCCGGCCTTGTCCTTGTCCTTGTCCTTGTCGCCGAAGGCCACGGCCGCACCGATGCCGATCGCGACCGCGGCGACCACCGCCACCGCCGCGATGAGCATGCCCTTGCGGCTGGAACCGCCGCCTCCGCCGTGGCCGCCGTGGCCGCCCGGCGCCGGGATCGTCGACGTGACCTGCCCCTGCTGCGGCGGAACCCCGTAGCCGCCCGCCTGGAGCGCTTCCGGGGCCTGGTACTGGGCCTGGTAGGCCGGCTGCTGCTGGGGCGGGACCTGGGCGCCGCGCTGGCCGCCGTACGTCCGCTCACCGACCGTGCGCACCTGGTTGTACGAGGTACGGGGGACACCGGGCTGCCCACCGACCGTCGGGCCGGGGTAGCCGTATCCACCGCCCGACGCGGGCGGGGTGGCTCCGGCGGCCTGGCCGTCCGCGTAGAGATAGCCGAACGGATCGTCGTCCTCGGGCTTGTTCGCCCCACTGTTCGGGCCGTGGTTCGCGGGCGTCGTCATCGCAGGTCACTCCTTTCGACCCACGGGAGCCTACCCCGAACAGGTGCACCCACGGGCGGCCGATCTCCTCAGCCGGCCCGGCGGTGCGCCTTGGAACGGGACCTTTTCTCGATGTACATCCGCTGGTCGGCGGAGCGCAGCACCTCGTCCGCCGACATGCCGCAGCTGGCCCAGCCGATCCCGAAACTCGCGCCCACACGGACCGCGCGGCCGTCCACCCGGATCGGCGGGATGATCGCGTTGCGCAGCCGGACGGCCAGGTCGGCGGCGTCCGCCGCGCCCAGTCCGTCCGCGAGGACGACGAATTCGTCACCACCCAGCCGAGCGACGGTGTCACCGTCCCTGACGCCCGTCGTCAGCCGCCGGGCCACCTCGATCAGAACCGCGTCACCCGTGTGGTGCCCGAACCGGTCGTTGATCGACTTGAACCCGTCGAGGTCGCAGAAGAGGACCGCGAGCCCCTTCGTCCCGTCGTCGATGTCCGTCGCGGGCGCGACCGTGTGCACGTGGTGGTCGTACGGGCCCGGGCCCGCGCCGGGCCCGCCGGGCCCGGGCACCCCCGGGACACCGGGAGCGGGCACCGCCGGGGCGCCGGGGTACTCGAAGGGCTCGGGATAGGCGTCGGGCCGAAAGCCGTGCTCCCCGACGGCACCACCCGCCTCGACGGCGCCGCCCCCGTACCCGCCGTGGGCGCCGTGGCCGCCGTGCGCCCCGTTCCCCTCGTACGCCGCGTCGAGCGCCTCCACGGCGGTGGCGCGGACCGACTGCGGCCTGCGGCACAGCCGCGCCCCGAGGCGGGAGCGCAGTTCGGCGCTGTTGGGGAGGCCGGTCAGCGAGTCGTGGCTGGCCCGGTGGGCGAGCTGGAGCTCGTGGCGCTTGCGCTCCTCGATGTCCTCGACGTGCGTGAGCAGGAAGCGCGGCCCGTCGGCGGCGTCCGCGACGACGGAGTTGCGCAGCGAGACCCATACGTACGTGCCGTCGCGCCGCCCGAGCCGCAGCTCGGCCCGGCCGCCCTCGGCGGAGGTCCGCAGCAGGGTCCCGATGTCCTCCGGGTGGACCAGGTCGGAGAAGGAGTAGCGGCGCAGTACGGAGGCGGGCCGGCCCAGCAGCCGGCACAGCGCGTCGTTGGTCCGCAGCAGCCGCCCGTGCTGGTCCCCGCCCATCTCGGCGATCGCCATGCCGCTGGGCGCGTACTCGAAGGCCTGCCGGAAGGACTCCTCGCTCGCGCGCAGCGCCTGCTGTTCACGCTCCAGCCGGACCAGGGCCCGCTGCATGTTCGCGCGCAGCCGTGCGTTGCTGATCGCAATCGCCGCTTGGAAGGCGTACATCTGGAGCGCCTCGCGCCCCCACGCGCCGGGGCGGCGCCCGTTGCGCGGTCTGTCCACCGAAATGACACCCAGAAGTTCCCCGCCGGACGCGTACATGGGGGCGTAGAGCCGGTCCTCGGGGTGCCACTCGTCCGCGAAGCGCGGGTCGGGGCCGTCCGTGTGCCACTGGGGTACGTCGTCCTCCAGGAGGACCCAGCCCTCGGTGTGCGGGATGAAGCGGAGCCCGTCCCAGCTCTCACCCATCGTCAGACGGCGCTCCCAGGAGGCGCGGGAGCCGACGCGGCCGGTGATGAGCGCCTCTGCGGCCGGGTCGCCCGCGAAGGCGGCGACGACGAGATCCCCGTCAGGGCGTACGAGATTGACACAGGCGAGTTCGTAGCCGAGGCCCACGACGATGCCGTCCACGACGGTCTGCAGGGTGTCCGCCAGGCTCCTGGCCGTGTTGAGTTCGGCCACCACCTGATGGAGCTGCCGCAGGGTCGCAAGACGGACGTACGGCTCCGACTCGGTCTCCATTGCTCGCTCTCCCCGAGACCTCGACAGCAACTCCAGGTTTGTCATCGGCGTTTCGTTGCGGTGTCCCGTCCACTGAATCACAGTGAGCTGTGCGGCAGGTACACAGGGTCAACAAATCTTGCCCTCTGTGACTCAAGTCACATGAGATGAATAAAGGTGGGCGATGGGGGTTGTGTCACCTCGGAGCACTCCCCTGCATTCCCGGGAGCAAACGATACGCCCGGGCCTAGGCCAAGGGGCGGGGACGCGGCTCGGACTCGGGCCCGATGCGCGGCGCGGGAGGGCGAGACTAGCGTTCCGAACGTGCCGAAGACGACCCCCGTACCCATGCCGATCCCCGCCACCCTTCATCCTGAGGGCGTGAGCAACGACGAGTTCCGTGCCGCGATGTCCCGACTGGCGGCGGGCGTGTGCCTGATCACCGCGCACGAGCCGCCCCTGACGCCGACCGGCCCGGCGGGCGAGGACGTCGGCATGACGGCGACCGCGTTCCTGTCCGTGTCCCTGGACCCGCCGCTGGTGCTGGTGAGCCTGCGCGAGGGCTCCCGGATGGACGACCTGCTGGCCGAGCAGCCGCTGTGGGCGGTCTCGGTGCTCGCCGACCACCAGGTGCAGGTGGCGAGCCGCTTCTCGATGAAGAACCGCATCAGCGACCGGCTGCTCTTCGCGGACCTGCCCTACGGGCGCGGCGAGGTCTCGGGGGCCCCGCTGCTGACGGGAGCGCTGGCCACCCTCGAATGCCGTACGGAGAACCGCGTCGAGGCGGGCGACCACACTCTGGTCATCGGCCGCGTCCTGACCGCGGCGCTCCCGTCCCCGGACTCCCCGCCGCTGACGTACTTCCGCGGCCGCTACCGCCACCTGGCGGGCTGAGGACCCCGGCGGCGCAGCCCGTCGCGGCCGGTCGGTACCCGTCACGGCCTTTCGGTGCGCGTCGCGGCCGGTCGGTACCCGTCGCGACCAGCGGCTACCAGTCGCGGCCGGTGCGGCCGCGCTTGGTCTCGGCCCGGGCCTTCTTCTCGCGCAGGCGGCGTTCGTTGATCCCCCGGGGGATCTTCGTGGCGCGGCGCGCCTTCGGCGGCGGGGCGGTGGCCTCCGCGAGCACGGACGCCATCCGGACCAGCGCCATCTCCCGGTTGCGGAACTGCGACCGGTGCTCCGAGGCCCGTACGGTCAGCACCCCGTCCACCAGCCGGGCCGCGAGCCGCTCCAGCGCCCGCTCCTTCCACACGTCCGGCAGCCCCTTCGTCGCCGCGACGTCGAACAGCAGCTCCACCCGCGAGTCCGAGGTGTTCACGTGCTGTCCGCCCGGACCGGAGGATCGCGAGAAACGCCAGGCGAGCTCCGCCTCGGGGAGCACGACCGAACCGCGAATGACATAGGGACCAGGCATGCCCCCTATGATCCCGCCCCGCGCGATGCCCGTCACCCGTATTTCGCCGCGCGTATTTCGCCGCGCGGAACCTACCGCCCCCCTCCCCGCGTTATGTAAGTCAGCGGTACCTTGGCCACGATCTCGCGGCCAAGCGAAGAGGAAGGGACACCAGTCAAAATGGCAGTAAGCCTGTCCAAGGGCGGCAACGTCTCGCTCACGAAGGAGGCCCCCGGCCTCAGCGCCGTCACGGTCGGCCTCGGCTGGGACGTCCGTACGACGACCGGTGTCGACTTCGACCTGGACGCCTCCGCCATCGCGGTCAACGCGATGGGCAAGGTCGTCTCCGACGGTCACTTCGTCTTCTTCAACAACAAGTCCACCCCGGACCAGAGCATCGTCCACACCGGTGACAACCGCACCGGCGAGGGCTCCGGCGACGACGAGTCCATCAACGTCAACCTCGCCACCCTCGCGGCCGACGTGGACAAGATCGTCTTCCCGGTCTCGATCTACGACGCCGACGCCCGCAGCCAGAACTTCGGCCAGGTCCGCAACGCGTACATCCGCGTCGTGAACCAGGCCGGCGGCGCCGAGATCGCCCGCTACGACCTCTCCGAGGACGCGGCCACCGAGACCGCCATGGTCTTCGGCGAGCTCTACCGCAACGGCGCCGAGTGGAAGTTCCGCGCGGTCGGCCAGGGTTACGCCTCCGGCCTGACCGGCATCGCCCAGGACTTCGGCGTCAACGTCTGAGTCCGAGGCCGAGGCCGAGGCCGGGTCCGACCGGCCGAACGCACCGCAGCGAAGCCCCCTCCCGGCCGTCCGGGGAGGGGGCTTCGCTACGGTTCGACAGGTGATCCTGCAACCGCTCGCGCCCGTGGACGGCGCACTGCCGGGCCCGGTCCTCACCGAGATCGCCGCGCTCTACGCGACCAACCACGCCTTCTTCGAGCTCAGCGGCGATTTCCCCGACCCACGCCGCATCACCGTGGAACAGGTCGCCGCGGCCCTCGCCGACGAACTCGCCCACGACGGCGCCGAGGTGCTCCTGGCCCGCTCCGCCGGCCGGCTGGTCGGCCTGGCCGCCACCCTCGCCCACCACCCGGACCCCTCCTCCGGCGACCCGGACCCGTGGATCGGCCTGCTGCTCATCGACGCCACCGCGCACCGCGCCGGGTACGGGCGGGCCGTCGCGGGCCTCGTCGAGGACCGCTTCCGCGCCGCGGGGCGGAGCGGCGTACGGATCGCCGTACTCGACGGCAACACGGCCGGCCTGGCGTTCTGGCGGTCCCGGGGCTACACCGCGCTGCGCCGCGCCAAGGACCGCGAGCACGGCCGCGACTGCACCGTGATGCGCAAGGCCCTGTAGGGGGCGCGGGCGACGCGGGGGGGCGGGCCCGTACGGACGCGGGCCGTACGGATGGGGCCCGTACGGGCTACTTCGGCCGGCCCTCCCCGTACAGCCAGACGTCCCAGACCTTCTTCAGGTCGTGCCCCGTCGACCGCTCCGCGTACGCGGTGAAGTCGGCCGTACTCGCGTTCCCGTACCGGTGGTCGGTGGCCCAGCCGCGCAGCAGGGCGAAGAACTTCTCGTCTCCCACCTCCTGCCGGATCCGCTGGAGGACCATCGCGCCCCGGACGTACACCGGGGTCTGCGAGATGTCCTCGGCGCTGGGCGGGTCGGCGGGCGGGAAGGCGGCCCAGTCGGCGTCGGCGTCCTTGTCCACCGCGGTGTCGCCCTTCAGGAAGGCGTCGAAGTGCTGTTGGGCGGTGGTCCCGCCGTGGTCCTCGGACCACAGCCATTCGGCGTAGGTCGCGAAGCCCTCGTTGAGCCACATGTCCTTCCACGACTTCGGGGACACCGAGTCGCCGAACCACTGGTGGGCCGTCTCGTGCAGGACGAGGTTCTCGTCGGGTGCGCCGGAAAAGACGGGTTTGGTCTGCGTCTCCAGCGCGTACGTGAGGGAATCGGCCGGCAGCACGATCGCCCCGGCGGTGGCGAAGGGGTACGGGCCGAACCTTCGGCTGCCCCACTCCACGATCTCCGGCAGCCGCGCCAGCGCCGGGGCACTGGCGGCCGCCTCGGCGGGCGCGACGGCCTCGTACAGGGCGACCCCGGAGGGGGTCCGGCCGGTCGTCACCTTGAACTTCCCGATCGCGGCGGTGGCCAGGTAGCTCGCCATCGGCTCCGGGCTGTGCCACACGAACTCCGTCCGCCCGCCGGGGGCGTCGGTCCGGGAGGCCAACTCGCCGTTCGAGACCGCCTCGTAGCCCTTGGGCACGGTCAGGGTGATGTCGTACGTGGCCTTGTCGCTGGGGTGGTGGTTCCCGGGGAACCAGGCCATCGATCCGATCGGCTCGCCGACCCCGACGGCCCCGTCGGCCGTGGTGATCCAGCCCTCCTTGGAGCCGTCCGCGTCGGCGATGGGCTTCGGCTTGCCGCGGTAGTCGATCTCCGTACGGAAGACCTCGCCCTTCTTGAGGTCCTCGGCGGGGCGCACCGTCAGCTCCCGGCCGGTCCGGTTGTAGCGGGCGCCCGTGCCCTGCACGGTGACGCCCTCGACGTCCAGGCCGGCGAGGTCGAGGTTGAAGGAGCTGAGCCCCTGCCCGGCGCGGGCCGTGATGACGGCGGTGGCGTTCAACTCCCCGTCGGCGGGGTCGTAGTCGAGGTCCAGGTCGTAGTGCTCGATCTGGTAGCCGCCGTTGCCGGCCTTGGGGAAGTACGGATCGCGCAGCCCGGACGCACCGGGCCGCCCCTGCACCGTGCCGGCCGTACACGCCGTGGTGAGGGCGAGCAGGACGGCAGCGGCGGCTGCGGGGGCGGCGACGGCGAGGCGGGAGGGTGCGCGGCGGTGTTCCACGCGCCCGATCCTATGGGGGCCCGATGTCGTACTTCGGGGTGATTACTTCTCCAGGGAGTCGACGCCGGCCTTGGCGTACTTCTCGTCCAGGTCGCCGCTCGGGGCGCCGGCCACGCCGATGCCGGCGACCGGGGCGCCCTTGGCCTGCACCGGGGTGCCGCCGCCGAGGAAGAGGGTGCCGGGGATGTCCTTCAGGTTCGGGGTCTGGGCGAGACGGCCCGCCAGCACCGAGGTCGGGGCGTTCCAGGACACGGCGGTGAAGGCCTTGCGCTGCGCCGACTCGTAGGACTGCGGGCCCGCGCCGTCGCCGCGCAGGGTGACGATGGTGTTGCCGTTGCGGTCCACGACCGCGACCGTCACCTTCTGGTTCTCCTTCTGCGCGGCGTCCAGCGCGGCCTGGGCGGCGCGGGTGGCGGCGTCGACGGTGAGGTGGGTCGTGGTGGTGAAGTTCTTCTCGTCCGCCCCGCCGTCCTTCTTCGCGGTGGCGGCGGCAGCGGCGGCCGGGGCGCTCTCGGCCTGCGCGGCGCTGGCGCTGACCGCGCCGAAGGTCCCGGCGCCGAGCGCGACGGCGAGAGCGGTACCGGTGAGAACGCGGGTGCGGGTGTTCATGTCTGCTGCTCCTGGGTGCATCGGCTGAGTACGTCGCGGCCGTCGGGTACGCCGGCTCGTCCTGCTGCTCCCAGCCTGGGGCCGCACCCGGCCCCGGCCGGTCCCCGTACCGGCTCGCGACGGCTGCCGCACCGGTTGACCCCGGGGTCAACCGATCGGTCGATGCGCAGCGGGTACGGGTGCGGATTGGCTGGTCGGCGCCATCGCGTACGACCAGGCACGATGGAGGAGCCAGACACCGACCCGGGAGCCCGCTGTGAGCCACGTAAGGCGCGTACCGCCACCGGCGGCGGGGGTGCCCGGGGTGCCGGGCGCGCCCGGGAAGGCGGACACGCGGGCCCTGGCGGCCGTCATGCACACGGCGTTCTTCCTGCTCCTCGGCGCCTCGGTGGCCCGCTTCCTGCTGCGCCACCCCGGCTCGCCCAGCACCCCGTGGATCCTCGCCCTCAGCATCGCGCTGGCCCTGCTGTACGTGCTCGGCCCCGCGCTCGGCGCCGCGCCCACGGTGCGCCGGCTGCTCTGGCTCGGGCTGGTGGTGGCGGTCTGGGTGGTCCTGGTCGTCCTCGCGCCCAGCTTCGCCTGGTGCGCCGTCCCCCTCTTCTTCACCGCCCTGCGCACCCTGCCGCCCCGCGCGGCGATCGTCCTGGTGGCCCTGCTGACGGTGTTCGTGGTGGCGGCCCAGCTCAAGCTCTCGCGCGAGTTCGACCCGAACCTGCTGCTCGCCCCGCCCGCGATCGCGGCTCTGGCCACCGCCGTCTTCGTCCACATGGAGCGCCAGGCCGAGTCCCAGCGCGCCCTGATCGACGACCTGATCCGCACCCGACGCGAGCTGGCCGCCACCGAGCGCCGCGAGGGCACCCTCGCCGAGCGTCAGCGGCTGTCGATGGAGATCCACGACACGCTCGCCCAGCACCTGTCCAGCCAGCAGATGCTGCTCCAGGCCGCCGACCGCACCTGGGACAGCGACCCGGCCACCGCCCGCGCGCACGTCCGTACCGCCACCGGCATCGCGGCGCGCGGGCTGGCGGAGGCGCGGCGCCTGGTCCACGACCTGGCCCCGCCGGAGCTCGAAGGGGGCGGCGGCCTCGCGGACGCGCTGCGCGCGCTCGACGCGGGCCCGGACATCGAGGTCCGCTTCCACCTGGAGGGCACGCCGGCCCCGCTCCCGGACCGGGTCCAGTCGGCGCTGCTGCGGATCGCGCAGGGCGCGCTGGCCAACGTACGGGAGCACGCGCACGCCCGGACCGCGGCCCTGACCCTGAGCTTCCTGGGCGACCAGGTGGTCCTGGACGTCGCGGACGACGGCGCGGGCTTCACCGAGCCGCGCGGGGCGGGCGCGGCCGGGGACCGCGGGCACGGGCTCCCGGCGATGCGCGCCCGTGTCCGCCAGCTCGGCGGCACCCTGACCCTCGAATCCACCCCCGGCGAGGGCACGGTCCTCTCCGCGGCCATCCCCCTGGAGCCCCCCGCATGACGACCGGAACCGGAACCGGGCCGACCCCGATGACGACGATCCTGCTCTGCGACGACCACGCGGTGGTCCGCGCCGGCCTGCTGGCGCTGCTCGGCAGCGCGCCCGACATCGAGGTGCTGGGCGAGGCGGGCAGCGGCGAGGAGGCCGTCGCCCTGGCGGCGAAGCTGCGCCCGGACGTGGTGCTGATGGACCTCCAGCTGGGCGAGGGCATCGACGGGGTCGAGGCCACCCGCCGCATCACGGCGGTGACCGACCCGCCGCACGTACTGGTCCTGACGACGTACGACACGGACGCGGACGTCACCCGGGCCATCGCGGCGGGCGCCACGGGCTACCTGCTGAAGGCGGAGCGCCCGGAGGAGCTGTTCGCCGCCATCCACTCGGCGGCGGCGGGCCGCACCACGCTCTCCCCGCCGGTGGCGAGCCGCGTGATGGCCCACATGCGGGGCTCGCGCCCGACGCTGACGGACCGCGAGCTGGACATCCTGGGCCAGCTGGCGCGGGGCCTGGGCAACCGGGACATCGCCCGGGCGCTGTTCATCAGCGAGGCCACGGTCAAGACCCACCTGGGCCGCATCTACGACAAGCTCGGCGTGGACACCCGGGCGGGAGCGGTCTCGGTGGCCAAGGAGCAGCGCCTCCTGCCGTAAGGGGTACCGGGGACGGGATCCGGACACCGGGCGGGGCGTGTTCGGACAACCGGCCCGGAATCCCCGGGAATCCTTGTCGTAGACCTGCCAAAGCCCTGCCCCGCCCTGTCACGCTCTCTCGCGCCGCCACCCCGGCCACCGCGAAGGAGCCCGAGTGACCCACCCCACGTCCTCTCGCCGCACCCGCCTCGCCGTCCTCCTCGGGACGGCCGCCGTCCTGACGGCCACGGCGGTGACAGCCCCGGCGACGGCCGCGGCCCAGCCCCCGTACGACACCGCGGGCGCGGGCGTCGGCGCCGGAATCGGAATCGGCACCGGAATCGGCCCCGGACCCGTCGCCGCCATCGGCACGGGCCACAGCCAGCACGCCGGCACCGTCCCCCTCAGCACCTACTTCACCGGCAGCGCCTACCAGCTCCGCGACACCACGCGCGGCAACCAGCGCACCCTCGACGCCATGAACCAGACCGGCGGCGGCACCCTCTTCACCGACCCCGACAACGACTGGGGCGGCACCGGCACCCCCGCCGACCGCCAGTCCGCGGGTGTGGACGCCCACTACGCCACCGCCGTCACCTGGGACTTCTACAAGGGCGTCCTCGGCCGCAACGGCATCCGCGGCGACGGCACCGGCGTCACCTCCCGCGTGCACTACGGCAGCAACTACCCCAACGCCTTCTTCGACCCGAGCTGCTTCTGCGCCAACTACGGCGACGACCCCGTCACCGGCAAGACCCTCGCCACCCTCGACATCGTCGGCCACGAGCTCACCCACGGCGTGATCGCCTCCACCGCCGGCCTCGGCTCCGCCGGCGAGCCCGGCGGCCTGAACGAGGGCACCGCCGACATCCTCGGCACGGCGATCGAGTTCTTCGCCGGCAACACCACCGACGTCGGCGACTACTTCATCGGTGAACGCGCCTTCGCCGACGGCCCCCTGCGCCGCATGGACCACCCCAGCCTCGACGGCCACTCCCGCGACTACTGGTCACGCGACATCGGCACCCTCGACGCGTACGCCGCCTCCGGCCCCGCCCGGCACTTCTTCTACCTCCTCGCCGAGGGCAGCGGCCCCAAGGAGATCAACAAGATCTCCTACGACTCCCCCACCTACGACGGCTCCAAGCTGCTCGGCATCGGCCAGGACAAGGCCGTCCGCATCTGGTACCGGGCCCTGAGCACCTACATGACCTCCACCAGCAACTACGCCCGCGCCCGTACCGCAACCCTCATGGCCGCCGCCGACCTCTACGGCCCCGCCGGCGTGGAATACGGTCGCGTCGCCGCCGCCTGGACCGCCGTCAACGTCCGCTGACGGGCCACCGCCGAACCCGGTTCCGGCAGGGGTTGCGGGGGCGGTGGTCCGCGATGCCGGGCGGTGGTGAGGGCGATGGTTCCGGTGGGGCGGTGTCCGTGACGTGCGGGGCATGCACCTCGGGCAGGCCCGCAGCCGCCCATGCCCGCCGGGGCGGCTGCCGGGTGCGGCCTGCGGCTTGCGGCCTGTGGCCTGCGGCCCGTCATTCACCGGCTCAAGACGCCCCACCGGCGTCCCGTCCCACGCACCCGCCCCACCGTGACACCATCGGGTACGTGCTCGACATCGGCTACTCCCTCTCCCGGCGCTTCCCGGACTCCCCGCAGACCGACTACCGCTCGGCGGACGTCCACTCCCTGCGCCACGACCTGTTCTGCGGGGACGTCTACCTCGCCGACACCGCCAAGGACCGGGAAGTGTCCACAGCCTGGGGATGGGTGCCCGTACTGGACTTCGCCTGGGCGCTCTGCGACATCGTCGAGCAGCTCGACCAGGACCCGCGCGGCAGCCGCTCCGCCCACCGCCAGTACGCCGAACTCGACTTCACCGAGTCCAGCGACCGCATGCTCTTCGAGCGCCGCTTCGGCTGGGTGGACATCGAGGCCGACTGGATGCCGCCGGAGGAGGAGCCGCTGACCTTCAGCCACCGCCTGCTGCGCCGCGAGGCCCGCGACTTCCTGCACGACCTGATCGCGGACCTGACCGACATGCACGACACCCTGGCCGACAACCCCGTCATCTGGAGCCTCCAGTCCCGCTTCCCCCGCGTCCCGGCATAGAGGCGTCGGCCGGTCCCGGGCGACCGAGCAGGCCCAGGCCCCCGAGCGGGCCCGGGGGCCCGGCCGGCCGCGGCAGGGCTCGCGGGATCCGCGGGGTTACGAGAGCACGCGGAGACCCAGCTGGGCCGCCAGGGCCGGGGCCAGGTCGAAGAGCTGGGGCGGGCTGATCACCGCACCGGACAGCGCGTCCACCCCGCGCGCGATGTCCAGCTCCACGGCCCCCCGCAGGTCCACGTCCGCCATCCGCGCGCCCGTGAAATCGACCCCCCGCAGCGCGCACCCGCGGAACTCCACCCGCTCCAGGACCGCGCCCGCGAAGTCCGCCTCCACCAGCACGCACCCGTCGAAGACCACGTCCTTGAGCCGCGCCTTCCGCAGGTTCAGGTAGTCGATCTTGCCGCCGCGGAACACCACCCGCTCCAGCACGGCCCCGTGCAACTGCACGCCGCCGAGCCGCGCCTCCACCAGTTCCACGTCCCGCAGCGAAGCCCCGGACAGGTCCGTCCCCACCCCCCGGACCCCCTCCAGCACCGAGTCCAGGATC